>JAFGSP010000123.1 GCA_016934775.1 Candidatus Woesearchaeota archaeon
CAGGTATTTGAAATGCTTGATAGGGTGTCAATCCTGCTAAATCACGAGGAGCAGCAGTATAGAACCAATCAACAATATCAGGTTCTGCATTAAATTCTTCATAAAGCAATTCAGTAAGCCTTTGGCCTGCGAGGTGCCTTACCTCATAGATAGAATGCTTACTCATAATCATGGGCTCCTCTTGCAGTTTAGGAGTCAACATTCTCAAAAAATCATCAAGATATCCCACAAGAGAGTTTTTTGCCGGCTCAATATATTTCATAATATATAATAAAGCATAACTTATATTTAAACTTTGTGTATTTTATACACTATATTATTGAAATAAATATTATTTATTCCCAAAACAGAGAAATCAACCTATCCTCTTCACTTCAATGCTAATAGCGCTGTCCCACACCCTTATATATCTAGGACAGAGTGTGAACTCATATCCATAGACGTTGCAGAAATCAACTATCTTCATCTTCTCTTCAGGGCTCTGGAACCTCACTATCACATTAAGGGCGTGGTTCTCCCTGTTTATGACGTCAAAATACCTGAGCTGCCTCTTGATTTTCTTGACTATCTTGTCAAGCATCTTGAGCCGTTCTGGCAGTTGGCCTAGTTTTTCATTCAACTCATCAAAACGATGATGGAGCAATTTATCGCAGTTTTTTTTGAAGAATATCTCATACTCAGGATTGTCAAAAGCTATGAAGCCGCCTTCACCTACATCTATCGGTTTCCACCTGCCAAAACTCCCAATCACCAGGTCGCCGTATTTTGCCACATCAGTCCCTATGCTTCCTGATGCATCATTTATCATAAAGGAACCTTTTTTCCTGCATAAGTTGTATATCTGTGCTGTGTCCTCCTGGACAATATAATAGCCTGGCATAGAATTCATCAGCAAAATGGAATCGTTATCAAAATTCATTCCCTGTCTGTTGATGAGCCCGTGCTCTGTCTGGAAATATTCGAGCTCGAGCTTGAGCTTTTTAGGGTATTTCCTGTAAGTCAGCCATCCTCCCTGGTCAGGTATGAGTACTTTTTTCTTCCCAATGTATTTTGCCAGCTCGAGACCTATGCTTATTGCTGTATTCCCCCGGTCTGTAAAAAAGATGTGCTTTTTTCCTGTGAGCTTTTTCAGCTTTGAGATGGCTTTTTCTTTGGACATGCAAAATAATAGAGAGGCAGAGATATATAAAGTTAATGACTTATTTATACTCACTTAAACTTTCTAAAGAATTCTTCTCTGCTAATCTTAATTTCATTCAGAATCCCTTTCAAAAGACCTCTTTTGATATCTTTACCGCTATGCATCGGAACAACGGTTGTCCTTCCATCAGGATGCCTATAGAACCTATGGCTCCCTTTTTGTCTTATGATTCTGAAACCTTCTTTCTCCAGAAATTTGCATAACTCATTAGAAGAAATCAAAGGGAGTTTCATTATACCCTAATCTCTTGTATTCCTACAAATTTGGTATGGTCAACAAAAGAAGAATTCTTGTCTTCTGCTTCAACTTCAAGGCATAATTCAATTGCTTCCCTAATATTATCCATCAGTTCTTCTACTGTATCCCCCTGGCTGAGACATCCTTTTAATTCAGGCACTCTCCCTACATACCCGCCGTCTTCATCTTCTTCAATCAATACATGAAACTTTCTTTTCATGAAATAGATAAAGAGCAAGACATTTATTAATATTTTGATTTATTAGAAAATATAACTCATAAACTAGAATGAAAAACTATTTATGTCATCAAACTTACCCAATCCTATGACCCTCACTCAATACGCAAAATCTTTTGACTATAATTCATTCATGACAGTGCTGGAAAAAGCCGCAAAAGGATATAATGTGCCAGTCATAACACTTATTGCTGTGCAGGAGAAAGACCCTTTCAAAGTCCTTATTTCAACTATGCTCTCTGCCAGAACAAAAGACGAGGTTACATCTGAGGCATCCAAAAAGCTGTATGCTAAGGCAGATACTGCTGAGAAACTTGCAGCCATGCCTGTAGACGAGATTGAGAGACTGATCTATCCTGTGGGATTCTACAAAACAAAAGCACCCAGGTTGAAGGAAACAGCGCAGATACTTCTGGACAAATACAATGGAAAAGTGCCTGATGAGATGGATGAACTCCTTGGATTGCCCGGAGTGGGCAGGAAAACAGCAAACCTTGTGCTCGGAGAAGCATTCAGGAAAGACGCAATCTGCGTTGATACCCATGTGCACAGAATATCAAACAGACTCGGATTACTGGAGACCAAGACACCCCATGACACAGAGATGAACCTAAGGAAGATACTGCCGAGAAAATACTGGATAACCTATAATACTTATCTTGTAGCGCATGGGCAAAGCGTATGCAAGCCTATTTCTCCTATATGCTCGAAGTGCAGTATAAAGGGATATTGTAGAAGGGTTGGCGTGGATAGGAGTAGATAATTAAATCAATGATAAGAAGCCCCGCCGCCATTACTCCCTGAATTATAGACTGACTCATGACTTTCCTGGCCGTGGCCGCCGTACTCGAAATCATGCTTATCTTCTTTGGAAGGGTCGAATTCTTCCTGCACCCAACCGTTGGGCTGGGCGATTGAGGAAAGGTCTTTCTCTTTGTCTTTTTGATTGACAAAGCCGTTGAAACTACTGGTTATGTCCCATAACAGCGGAGTCTCCTGGCCTGATGCAGGCCTCTGGAATATCTCAGGGTTCTCACTGCGATCAATAACCCTAACACTCTCATTTCGCTGATATTTGGTCTCTTCCAGCTCATATACAAGAGGGACATCCCATTCCTTCAGTATTTTCAAGATATCATCTGAATCGCTCATATTATTCAAAATAGAATTTAGTCAGTATATAAATCTTTGCTTTTGACACCACTCAATAATAGTTAATTATTACTCTTTCTCGTAAATCTTCTTTATCACTTCCTCGATTCCTGGATTAGAGACATTCAGGTCCTGCACAGGATAGTGCTTTATTATGTAGTTAATCACTCTCTGGACTTCATGCTGGCTCTTGTCGACTTCCATCTTTACTTCGTAATGGTTCTTTGAGACAACATTAATGCCTTTAGGGACTTTGCCGTAGCTCCTGACTGGCTCTTTAAATGTGACTTCAATTAACTTAGTCTTCAGAACTTCTTTTTTCAGCTCTGCAAGCCGGCCGTCATATACTATCTTCCCTTTGTTTATTATGAGGACCTTCTCGCACAGATTTTCTATGTCATCAAGGTCATGGGTTGTCAATAAGAAAGTAATCCCCTTATCCTTGTTGACCTTTTTTATGAACTCTCGGATCCTCTCCTTAGATATGAGATCAAGGCCTATTGTAGGCTCGTCAAGGAAGACAACATCAGGGTCGTGGAGCAAGGAAGAGATGAGCTCGCATTTCATCTTCTCTCCGAGAGAAAGCTGCCTCACAGGCCTTCTGACTACTTCTTTCAAATCAAATAGTTCTATGAAATAGTTAAGGTTTTTCCTGAATTTGGATTCAGGTATCTCATATAAGGTCTTATTGAGCTGAAAAGTATCCAGAGCAGGAAGGTCAAGCCATAATTGAGGCTTCTGGCCAAAAACCACGCCAATCCTCTGGACATATTTTTCACGCTCTTTCCAGGGCTGGAAATTGTTCACAAGAACCTCGCCTTCTGAATGATGCAGTATTCCTGAAAGAATCTTTATAGTAGTTGATTTTCCTGCCCCGTTCGGGCCTATAAACCCGCGGATCTCTCCTTTTTTTACGCTGAACTCAATACCGTCAAGTGCCTTCACAGTGACATAATCTCTCTTGAAAAGAGATTTGAATGTAGAAAAGACTCCTGCCTCTTTCTTGAATGTCCTGAAATGCTTCTTTAAATCTTTGACTCTTATTATATCTATTTTAACCACCTGCGCTAGTATAATTTCTAAGGCTGTTAAGCCAGAATGAATATGATAAAAAAAATATTGCAACTATGATAATACCAATGAAAAAATAATTCTCAGACGCTTTACTCAGGAGCACATTGCTGGGAACATAAGCTAATACTGATAAAGGCAAAACATACCTGAGCACTGAAGACAATGCTCCCCCATATATTTCCACAGGATATTCACCGTATCTCTTGAGTGTCATTATGAATTCTCCCATCCTGCCCATCATCACAGCCCTAAGGATGACTGCATACTGGAATATCTGGAGAGACAATAAAAGAACCATAGCCAATGCAAGGAACAAAAAAAACCCAATAACCTTCATAACTGTCAATGAGACTGAAAGCTTGACAAGTGAATAGATGATAACTGCTATGCCCACCACAACCTGAGCTGCCTGCTCCGGCGCAAGATGAGTGAAGGAAACATAGGCAAGAACATTCACAGGATAGAGAAGATACCTGTCAAAATTGCCGTTCCTTATGTCATTTGAAAGGAACCAATTAGCTCTCCTGAAAAAGAACCTGTCAAGCGCATTTACCAGTATGAAAATTCCCTGGAATAATATAATTTCATCAAAACTCCAGCCGTTGAATCCTTTTGTATTGAGATAGATGAGGATTGTTACAAAAGGCAGAACCATGTCAAACCCCATCAAAGTTAGGGTCCTGATGAAGTAATTAGCCTTATAGACCATCTGTTGGCTCAGACTCACTTTGAGGCTTGAGAAAAAGAAGTTCATGTATTTCATCCACCCTCAGCTCCGAATTTCTTCAATGCAATGCCCCAGACAAGCCTCACGCAAAGATACAGCAAGAGCACCCAAGCTAATTGGCCTGCGAGAAAAAAGACTGATTCTGCAAAAGACACTCTGCCGATAAATACCTGTATCAATCCGTATCTTAGATAATAGAAAGGCAGGAACCTCGAGGCTGCCATCATAGTGCTCCCCATAAAGTCAAGGGGCACAAATTCTCCTGACATAAACCTGACAATAAAGAACATCAGCCATTGAATTGATTCGATGTTCTTGATCCAAAAAGCAAGCATGCCTGCTAAGTATCCCAAGAGAAAATTTATCATGAAAGACATTAGCAATCCTGCAAGAAAGAGACCTAGATTCATTATGCTGTATATCCTCACCCTGAATGCAATCATAGATATAATAAAGACAGGGATGACTTCAACAAAGAACGCAAAGCTCCTGTCAGCCAGCTCTCTTGAAAGGAACTGCTGGAATACCGGCACGGGCTTGAGAAGGTCGTGTGTCAGCTCTCCGTAAA
>JAFGSP010000124.1 GCA_016934775.1 Candidatus Woesearchaeota archaeon
ATTAACAACGTACAGCTGTGCAAGAGTTGTGAGAGAAAACATGAAGAAAGCGGGATTCATTGTGAAGGATGGCCCATGCGTAGGAAGAAGAGGGCCTTCTACTATCGGAATAAAAGAGTAAACTATAATAAAGGATGGATTTATTACTGGCCCAATGAGGGAAAATATTCTTAACTCGAGGATTGAAATCCAGAGTGTGGACATAGACAGGATACGCGGAGAGGGCTTTACTCCTGTTGACATGCATGTACACAGCCAGTATTCTGATACCCACACCAAGGTAAGAAATATCCTTAAGAAAGCTGAAAAGCTCGGAATCGGAGTGGCGATAACTGACCACAATGAAATAAATGGCGCAATTAAGGCAAAAAAGCTCGCAAAAAAACAGCAGCTGCTCATACCTGGAATTGAGGTTGGTGTGAAGGAATCTGCACATGTGCTGCTTTATTTTTACAATCTGGGGGAATTAGAGGAGTTCTATAAAAAACATATTCTGGGTAAACTCTCGAGGTTCCGCTACTTCAGAACAAAGCTTCCGATAAACGAGCTAATTGAGAGCACGGAAAACTACAACTGCATAATCTCTGCTGCACATCCCTACTCGATGTCCAAGTTCGGCATAGGCAATGTAATAAAATCCGGAAAGATTCAAGGAAGCATCCTTGACAGCATTGATGCCATTGAGGTAATAAATGGGCTGGTCAGCAAAAAAGGAAATCTGGAATCAATAAGGTTATCAAGTAGATTGAAGAAATTATTCACTGGCGGCTCAGACAGCCACGTATTGATGGAGGTCGGCAAAGTGCTTACGTATTCTGAATCAGATGATGCTGATTCATTTCTGGACTCCATACGAAAGAAGAACAATTTTGTCATCGGAAAGAGGAAGAATGTGCTGCTGCTGGCTGCATTTTCCTCAAAAACAATCGAGAAGCATTTACGCTCAGTAATAATCAAACGCGCCCCTGTAGTATAGCTGGATAGCACACAGGATTGCGGTAACAAGGCTGTTGCAAACATCCTGCAACCCGGGTTCGAATCCCGGCGGGGGCGTCTGAACGAAGCGAAGACGGCATTGACAATCCCAAAAATCAGCAAGAATTTTTTAGGACCGGCAGGAGCGCAATCAGGAAGGAGTTTCAATGGACAGCCAATCTTGACTTGTTGTCAATGCTAAGATACTCCGGTTTACCGAGGCCTGGATCCTTTTCAATAAGCTGCGGCACAATATTTTCAATTTCTTGCTCGACCCCAGGATATTGTTTTACTCCATCAAGGTGTATGAGTTTAACAACAGGAAATAGGTCCCTTTTGAGATAAATAAAAGCGTATTGTGACTCGGGCTCTTCATTATGAACAGCCGCACGCTGATTATGAAACCCAGTCACATTCAAACGCCCATACATCAAATATTCAATGCTGGAGTAATGATTTGAATTAGGCTTTGCTTTCTGCGGGATTCCTGCCTCGGCAAGAACTTCTTTGAAGACAGGAAGATATTCGCAGAGAAACTCGATGATATCATAATTGCTCTCATTCTGAAAGTGGCCTGGCCAAATAAGAGGATATTTTCGCGATATTCTAACTCTTTCTTCCAGACTTGTATCAGTTTCTTCAAGGTTTTGCCCGGGCCTATGTGACAAGGGCCTTTTCTGGCGTGCGACTTCTGCCAGATATTCATTAATTTGTTCAATCTTTGGGTCAGGAGAATACACTCTATCTGAGCTTTGGTTAACAACCCCTAGTCTATCTAATATTGGCACACGTTCATATTTTCTCAGATTCCTAAGTTGTTCAGAGTTTTGGACAGGAAATAGTTTATCAGAGATTCGCTGCTGATCCAAGTCGCGTTTAAACTGTTCCTGATATCTATCTGGTGGCATTCAATGAAGGAATAATCAATATTTTAAAAATCTTTAGGCGGATTACTGATTAGTGACGAGAATTCAAAGGGTTGTACATGCATTTATCTATTTTGGAGTAGTTAAAAGAATAAATTTTATAAATGGTCAGCTCTTACCTCCAACCAAAATGAGCAGGAAACTAGAGGCGAGAGTATTAGTCTGTGACCCGAAAAACAAGATACTGCCTGATTTGATAGAGATTCTAAGCAATAGATTCGACAAAAGCAAATTTGTTGAAGTGCCTCAAACAAAACCTGAAAAAAATGGAGTAGACTACACGCTCCCAAATCAAATCAATAATCATCTAGGAATAGGAAGCACTCCTCTTGATAAACAGATTAAAAACCTTACAAAATACATGCTGAAATTCAGCAAAAATCCTGAACAGGGCGGTCCTTTTGAATTGGGCGGTGTGGAATATACTGTAGTGGCTGATTTAGAAACACTTGTTAAGAAAATAAGAGAACATTCAAAACCATTTGCACCACCGCATTATTCATTGGTTGCCTATGATGCAAGCACTATTAAAGAAAATAGAGATGCTGCTAGCTACATCGCTAAAGTCCGTATGCGTGATTATTTCTTACCGCAAATAATCATCGGCAAAGGGATTTCAAGACAGAGAGATAAACAATGTACGCGGGCTGGAGCGCTTTACTCTGCTTTCAGCAAAAGAGAGCTGTATATTGAAATGAACAACCTGTTTGCAAAACCAAGGATACTCTCAAATGCAACTGTTGTAAAGAATGGTGGAAGTGCTGATGATTTTGACAACTTTGTCAAATATAAGAAGAATATTTCTTATCTGTGTGAAACTTTAACAAAAATCCTTTATGAACAAAAAAGAAAAATAAATAGAAATAGGTTAAGAACAATAATGACTTCAGGAGCAGGTCAACGAGGAAACAGAGCAAAGAATAGGATGCAAAAGTATATTGATAACCCGCGAATTCAAGAACAGGTCCCCAAAAGAATAGGAAATGCACTTATTGAAAATTTAGAAGAGACTCAGCCATTCTTCTATAACAAGAGAACTGGCAAGTACATGGCAAAAGTGCTTAACAGTGGTGCATTCTACCACATCAACGACCAATCTGCTGCTAAAAAGATTCTGTTAATGCCGACTGCTCCACATTATAAAGCAGTACGAGATGGAATACCTCTGCAGGATTCAGATACGCATACAATTGCTCTAGCTGAACATTTTGGAGCAGAAAAGGTTGTACTTATTAAAAGAACAGATGGAATATATGATTTTGACCCGTACAGGGGATTTCCTCTTGAGCTGACATTGCCTGAAAGCAAACTTGTTAATAAATTAGTCATGAAGAGATGGCAACTCCACCAGCGGCATAATAAAAGACATGAAGTTGTCAGCGTGGATGACTTATTGAGCGGCAAATTTTCCAGAGAAGGCACAGGAGCTTACGGAAGAGCAGATGGTTCAACTGGTCATCTGATGGAGGATTCTGCATTAAGATATTTCAAGAATAATTGCAAGCATGTAAAGGAAATACTTGTTGTCCACATTGCACCTGAAGAGATGTATTATCAAGTCTGGGGGAACAGATATAAACACATAATAACAAAAGAAGAAACCACTCTTGATAGGAAAGGGTGGAAAGGGTTCTTGGAGAAATCAATAAGGGATGCGGTAATAAGGGGAAAAGCCAATAGCAAAATCGTCAGGGAATATTCCAACTAAGCCTTATCGCTTAGTTCCTTCAATGTATCGAGCCTCATTGTCGTTAAGTGATAGATTATCCTTGTCGAGAAATCTATTGAAATCAATGCCTTAATAAGGTCCTTGCTCTTTGTTTCAAGGCGCTTATCTATGAGGGCAGAAATCTCCTTGTATGACTTAAAGGCCTTTACTGCTTTCTCTCTCCCGGGCGCATAGAAGAACTCATAGCTTATCCTGAACATCTCGTTCATCATATTCAAGATGTGCAAGGTTGGTTCATCCGGCTTTATCCTTGCCAATATTTTTCCAAGCTCCTTTAATTCATCTCCCAGGTCCTCAAGACTTTCAATAAGATAATACAATATCGACCTGCCAAAGCTCATCATCTTCTGGCTTTTGTTAAGCTTGCGAAGACAAAAATATGTGAATCTGTTGACATCAAAATCCTGGTAAAAGATATTGTTAAGGGATTTTTTATCCCCTGCCTTCCATGCAATCTGACAGGTTTTTGCCATGTCCATGAGAATTAACAAAGCACGCCTGAGCATGGTGTCAAAATCAAGATGGAGTTCAGCGGAGATGACCTCTATTCCTATCTCATTCTTTGTAGTGTTCAGAATTTCAAATCCCATTAGCTCAGGAACCTTGTTTTTTATTGCCAGCATCAATTCCGGGTCATCATACTTCACAGTTATCTTGTCATAGCCTTTTTGATATGACCTGGCCATAAACCTATCAGCAAGCCTCGGCAAAAGCCCGCTTACATCAACAGTTATCTCCTTAATGGGCTGTTTGCCTTCTGCAGATATTGACAAAGAATCGTCAGTTTCCATTAAGTCAACCTCATCGCCAGGGTTAAGGTTATTTTTCCTGACCCAGGATGAAGGAAGGGTAACTGTCAACGCATTCAGCCCTTGTTTCACAAGTTTTCTCTTCATATCGGTCTGGAAGAACAAAGCAAATATAAATTTTTTGTTTTATATATAACGGCTATATTTTTACGGAAATCCATCCCTTTGACAGTAGCTCTGAACTATGCTGGAAATGCTGGTCTCATAATCAATATTTCTTCCTGTTCCTCTTACAAGATCATCATTGACAAAAACCCTCTCCAGAAGGTTTGGAGTTTTTGGGTGAGCCACACAAACTCTTTTGGGATAGCCCACGGAAAACATGAATTCAAGGCCTTTATCTTCACAGAGATGTTGCCCCCGATTATCTGTCCCGACCCTCGTTATAGGATATTGTTCATCATCAATCATGACGTAACCGCCTTCCAAATCATTGGCTGTTACTTCAATTATCTTTTTCCCTTGCTTTTCTCTGAAATCATTTCTGTTAGGGTCAGCGGTATAGATGCCATGCGCATTCTTAGAGAATAATGTTCTCCGGGCCTTGAATAGCGCACCTGTTGCAAAGGTCTGGGCATCTGAATATGCCATTGAAAGTCCATACAGCCTCCTGAGTTCCCGTGGAGCATAAGGCCATATCATTATCGGCTTTTCATCAAACATCTCATCAGTTATCTCTCCCAGGGCAAGGGGATCATTCGGGTCGACAATTCGCGCACATTCATCCCCAATGGCGGACAAGAGCTTCTGAGCCTGGACTTCAAGAATCTGCTGGGCCATCTTTTCAAGAAGCCTATCGCCAGGGTTTAATTCTATATTTGGATTGGCTATCCAATCCTTGAGGTTGTCATTCAGATGGCCTCCGCCAGGCGAGACAATCACTGCATATCCAGGATGATCCGAGGCAAATTTAACAAGATACTTTGCAAAATCAGCTATTGCATTTGGGTCTGTTTTGTCTTCAACCAAATCAAAATGGCTGCCTCCTGCTTTTATGTGTATGGGAATTCTTCTTTTAAGATTCTGCCTGAAAAACTGGTCATACAACGCAGGGATTATCGTGTCAATTGAGTCGTCTTTTGAAAGAGGCTGCAGCCTTTCTTCAAATACGCTTTTATTTCTTACATAATCAATGTTGTCTCTTTGATCGCAGGAACGAAAGCTGGAGAAGTCCTTCACCATCAACCCTATGTCGCTCTCGCGTGTATTTTTCACAGTTCGAATATATTGGCCACAGTTGTTACGCCAAAAAGGATAAAACTGTCCGACTCCATTTAGAAATGATTCCCTGACTAATGCTTGATATACTTTTCCAGACTCTATACCCTTATAATTGTCTGTCGAATAGACATTTTCATCATAGTCATCAGTATATACGATTATGGGGAGGTCCGGGTCATGGTTCTTAAATTGCCTTGCAAGCTTAACCCCATCAGTATCTGTTCCAAGTTCAAAACGCATCATTACGGCATC
>JAFGSP010000125.1 GCA_016934775.1 Candidatus Woesearchaeota archaeon
AATGGTCTTTCTGTCCCTTCAAACACCAATGTTATGCCCCGGCTGTCTCAAAACGCCCCTGAAGCGCTTGAGTATGTCTTCTTTACAGCCAGGAACAATCCTAATACTCCATCAAGATATCTTGAATTCAGGTATTGCTTATCTGAATATCTCAGAAACGGAATGCTTCTGGACTTCCCTGACTGGATACTAGGATATGGGCTAGATATGGGCATAGGAGGTGTGCATTTCGGCAGGACTATTGATAATGAGTATGGCCGACATGGAATCTACGCGTTCAACAAAGAGAGCCTTCCCAGGCTGGAAAGGGCAATAGAAATTGACAAAGCCTTTATGATTGATAGGTTGAAAACTATGAATCTCTATAATCTTAAATGAGTTCACATCAGAAAAAATAAAGTGGGGCTACCAGGACTTTCACCAAGCTTAAGGGCTTGTTTTGAACCTGGGTCGCAACGCCCCAAACGTCGAGTGATAGTTGCTTCCTAAAAAAGCTTCACTTTTTTGGGTCCAAGCTACACCATAGCCCCACGATAGACATAGAAAACTGAGGAGGGTTTTAAATATTGCGGAAATAAGGAGTAAACAAAAAGATTTTAGATAGAATAACAGCAAAACTACTCCAATAAATTCTCCAGACCTGATTCCTTCACAGCCAATCTAAACCCTACCTGTGTACAATACCACTCAGAAAGCTTTAGTTCATATCTAAGATCAACTATCCCATGTTTTGATATGTGGTCTTTTGTTCGTCTATATGCTCTGTAGGTTTCCATTCCTGCAGAAGTTCCTAAAAGGCCAAAAACTGAGAAAATATCAATATATGCCGAACAGGCATGCAATGAAGGCTCATGATGTGCCGCAGCAAGATACCTGTTCCTAACCCGAAATAACTTGCCAATACAAAAACATTTCTAGTGGAGCATTTGATAAAATCTTTAAGCTGTTGCATTCTAGCAATTAGAAACGAACGATATTAATAAAGTTTTATTTCGTAATCACTTTCAAGTAATGTTCCATAGAATCAGACAATCTGAATTTGTTCAAGACGAACATAGTTCAATCAGAGCAGAGCCTCAATCAGTGTCATCACAAGCCCTGAGACAAATGGGATAAAGAAATTGTCATCAAGATGCAGCACTTCCAGCTCGAATGCCTCTGCCATCATCCCGAATGCAGCTCCGAAAAAAGCAATTGGAAAAGGAACAAACAAAGATGCAGCTAATGTCCCGAAAAAAATCCCTGCTATTGTGCCTTCCAGAAGCTTCTTCGGATTGATTATTATCTTCCTTTTGCCGTAATACCTGCCTATAAGATGGGCAGCCGGGTCTCCAAAAGCAAGTATCAATATAGAAGCAGAAGCTGTGGCCCTGTCAAAAAGCGCTATGGAAGCAAGGATACCTATGATATAGAAGACCATTCCTTTTGCAGGGAATTTTTCAAGGTCATTTGGCTTATCAAACAGCTCCAGAAAACTTATTATCAGTTTAGGCCTCCTGTATTTCGTGTATATGCTCAGTATCAATGAAAGAAAGAGGGCTGCAACCAGAATTATCTCTAGCTGCTCAATAATTATGTAATGGTCCAGGTTGATTATAAAGACAAACACAATGCCAACCAGAAGATGAACAGACTTTCTCCTGAACTCATACTCATTGAAAAAGTTCTTTAATTTTTTTCTCCAGGACATGTTTTTCCTCTGCTTTAAGCATCAGGAAACCAATAAAATAACCTAAAATTACTCCTGCTACTATATCACTTAAGTAGTGCTTATATAAATATATTCTGCTTATTACCACCATTATAGCAAACAGAATCCAGAAAGGATTAAGTTTCCTGAACTCTTTGTCTAATATAGGGAGCACGCTGAATGATACTGCTGCATGAGAACTTGGAAAGGAATAGTATGGAAGGCTCAGCGCCCACCCAATTATTGAAAAGGATAGGTATTCCATGCCCAGGGGCCTGTGCCTCATGAACACCAATTTCAATAGTTCTGAAGCGGCAAATGCAAGGAAAAAGCTTAGGAAAAGCGCTGGAATATACCTGGTTTTCTTCTCTTCATAGAGCATCAATGAGCCGAGTATCAGAAGCACGCCTATGATAGTCATGGCATGCGAGAACCACAGCATAACCTGATCCAGAATATCATTCTGGACAAGGCCTGCTGCCTCCACAACAAAATTATCAAGAAAGAAACTGACACAAAGGATAATGGCAAGTGTTATAGCTGGTTTTAATTTTTTTTTCATTTCAGGATATGCTTTCTCATCTTATCGAATATGCCAAGCTTGTGGCCTGCAATATAAGCCAGGATCATAAAAATTATTATGGCCGTCATAATTGATTCTGCGTGGTCTATGCTCCCTGCAAGGATATGATAAAACTCACCAAGGGTGAATCCGAGTATGGCCAAAATAAGGTTCCTGGGTATAACTCCGAGAAAAGTTGCCAAGGTATATTGCTTGAAGTCCATTTCCATTATGCCTGCAACGCCGGATATGACTGAAAGTGGCATTATGGGCAGTGCTCTCAAAAGGAACAAAGTAACCTCTTCTTTCTTTCCGCTGAACTTTTTCTGGAATGTCTCTATCTCTTTCCATGACACACCATGGAGCTTCTCAAATTTATCAATAAAAGGCTTTCCTCCGTAATATCCGATGAAATACAGGAGAAAACTCCCAATGGTCTGTGCAAGACCTGCAACAACAGATATCCAAAGAGCATTCATCACAATTGCAAACAAGGTCGAATCAGGAGGTATCAGGATGTAACCAGCTGCCATCACAATCAAAGGAGAAGGCAGAGGCACAATTATTGTCTCAATCGCTACCCCGATTATGACAGCAAGGATGCCGTGCGTCCTTATCCCCTCCAGGATCAGTGTTGTAATGTCTCCAAACATACTTTCTGAGAAGAGCGGGGTGGTATATAAGGTTTTTGGGATGAACTGTTTCAATAACCAAAAGTTTATAAATCTAATAAAAAAGTAACGAGATTGAAAATTCTAAACCTGAGGAGGTAAGGAAAATGGAACATGAAGAGGAAGAAATGAGTTATGACGACGACGATGATGACTATGATGATGACGATGACGATTATGACGATGACGATTATGACGACGAAAACGAAGAAGAAGACTGGTAGATAATCAGCCTATTTTTGGATTTTTATTATATTTATTTTTTCTGAGAAAGAGAATCTGTTGGCTATAATTAGACATTACATACCACAATAATAACAAGTTAGATTTGCAAGCTGCTGTATTGGTTCCCTTGTTTCTGAAAGACATTTTTGGAATCTTTTTCTGGCTATTGGATTATATAATAGACCTATAGTAATAAAAGACATTAATGCTGTATATGAGACACCTGTAAGAAGTGATTCTGATGCAGGATTCCTCGTCAAACAATCTCCCAATATACTTGTTGCCGCTAAAGGCAATAATGCAATAAATATCTCTTTTGACAAATATGCTGTTGATTCCATCCTAAGATAATTAAATGGCAAAAATACATTTGCAAGATAATTCGCAGCATCTCCTGTATTCTCTTCTCTATCCTCTTTATAGTCTTCAATAGGTTCCTTCAATTTTTTTCCTCGTTTAGAAGACAGAATAGACTCCAAAGTCCTATCTATTATTTCTTCAGCTTGGATATCCGATTGGCTATAGATTAAAGAATCTGGATTTAAAAATTGTGAAATTAGGTATTGCTGAACTGTATGCCTTAGTTCGTGTTGTCTTGCCCACCCAAAAAAAATAGGTAAGATAACACACCTTTTTACACCGGACTCCAGCATAGACATTGACTTGATTTTCACTATGCTATCATACCTCACACCATTGATCCCATTAAATATTCTTCTAAAAAAGGCAAGTCTAGATGTAATAAACCCAGTATAATTAGGACCAATCTTGTCCATAGTTGATAAAGCAGCCCCAAAATCACCTAAATAGGGAATTGATTTTGGACGAATTTCAATTATCTTTCCGTCTAAACCCTGCACTACATAATCCGCCAATTCCTGAGTTAGTCCTTGACCAACAAAATAATTTGCTGCAGATTGAATCTCTGATTTTAGCACAAGTCTTGATCCTATTCTTGACATCTCTTCAGAATATACTCTTGCCAATTCAGCAAATTGCTCAAAACTTATCTCACTCCAGTGTCTTATATCCCTGTTGCATATGGTTAAATGAATTTCACTATTTTCTCTTACTCCTTCTACTGAATAATGGCCGTTTAACAACACTGAATGTGAAAAACCATTCACATCTAAATCAACAGCAAAGTTATCTATTGAAGTATCATCTAATCTGACTGATACAGGAATACCTAAATTATTATATTTTATTAAGTCAATAAGAGTCTTAGGCATTCTAAGGATGCAATAAACACAATTATATAAATATTCCTAAATTGTTATTACTATGAAGAAACAATAAAACTAATTAGGATTATTTTTCAATCCTGAGAAATTCTATTTTTTCTTTGAAATATTCTTTTTTCGCAATCTCGTTTATGTTTTCTTCAGGTGTTCTTTTTTCTATTTCTATTTCTGCAAAGAGGTGTTTGTTTTTTTCAAAGCATTTCTTGTGATGCTCTCTGAAATCCTTCACATGCTCTTCCATATCAACCGGCGGTCCGGGCACAACCATCTTTTCAGGAAGCTCATCCTCCTTAAAAACAAACCAGAACAATACACGCTGCTTGTTGTTCCATGTCCATCCAGATTGCTTTATCTCGAATCCCCTATTCGCAAGAGAGGATTTCATGAACTTGAATGCCTTGAGTATCTTGCCGCCTACTACATCAGATTTTCCCTGGCCTGATTTAAGCGTAAGTACATAGAGATTTTTCTTGTATTTCTTTTTCAGATAAGTGATTCCGGTCTGGACTTCCTCAAAGTATTTCTCAGAAGGCATTCTCAGGAATTCTTTTGCTTTTTTCTTAAACAAAGCGTATTTCTCATAGGAAAGTGCAGAGGCAGCGTTCCTTGTATTAAGAATAGGATCCACTACAATAAGCGGGCCTCTTATCTTTGACTGGTTCAGGATGAACAATATGTCACTTGAATTCTTGAAATGCTTCTCTATGTCTATTACGGTCTTGTTCTTCCATTTTGCAGCGTTCTCCAGAAGACCCATAAAAGAACCATAATGAACTACAAGAATGTCAAGCACATGGCCTGAAAATCCTTTAATATGGGATTCTGCACCATACACACCTATAGATTTACAGAACTTTTTTGCAAGCCTTATCTCGTCATCCTGGCCTTTTTTCAGATTCTTTTTTACCCAGTCAACATGCAAAGGGGACATGTCTGTTACATTGAGCGCTTTTTCAGGCTCTGTAATGTCAAGCACAGGCACTATCTCAAATTTCAGGCCGTCTTTCTTGAAATGAAAATAATCCCTGGATCCATGGACCCTTGTTGGCCTGAACACTGAGATGGCTGATTCAAGCATATCTGAAAGATTCTTTTCTTTATATGAATAATCAAATTTCACAAATAAGTCTATGTCAAAATCACCTTTGATAAAGGTGCCTTTTGCAACACTGCCTCCTGATACACAAACTGCTTTGATCTTCTTCTGCTTCAAAAGGTTGTTTATCTGGCTGATAAACTCATCAATCTGATCTTTCACTGAAGTATCCGGCCTAAGCTGCTCCTTTATCTTGTTCATATCCATAGAAGTAAGCTAACATGGACATTTATAAAAAGATTATCAAAAATCAGTCATCCTGTAAAGTTTTTATTGGGTCTTGAAAATATTCAATTTTCAAAACTTTTATAAATTCCCGAGAATTCAGGATTATTAGAGGATAAATTGTTCTCATTTAGGTGAAAAATGACTGAAAAAAACTCAGATTATAGTGCCAAAGACATCACTGTGCTGGCAAGCATGGATGCCATCAGGAAAAGGCCGGGCATGTATATAGGCTCGACAGGGCCAAGAGGTCTTCATCACCTTATCTATGAAGTGGTAGACAACAGTATAGACGAAGCTATGGCGGGATTCTGCGACAATATCAAAGTCATCATACATAAGAACGGAAAAGCATCTATTGTTGATAACGGGAGAGGCATACCTGTTGACATGCATCCGAAGTACAAGAGGCCTGCTCTTGAGATAATCATGACTAAGCTCCACTCCGGCGGGAAGTTTGACAAGACAACATACAAAGTTTCAGGAGGACTCCATGGAGTAGGCCTGGCTGTTGTCAATGCACTCTCAACTGAATTGGAGATATTTGTAAAAAAAAGCGGCAAGCTTTACACACAAAAATATTCCAGAGGGCATATAAAGAGCGAACTGAAAGTCATCGGAGAAAGCTCTGAAACAGGAACAATGGTTACGTTCCTGCCTGATAAAGAGGTCTTTGCAGTAACTGAATTCCAGTTTGATGTTCTTGCCTCGAGGCTGAGGGAACTTGCATTCCTGAACAAGGGACTGAAGATACAGATTCTTGATGAGAGAACTTCTGAATCAAAAGAGTTCCTGTATGAAGGCGGCCTGAAATCATTCGTGGATTTCCTGAACAAAAACAAGAACCCAATCCATGAACCAATATATTTTGAAAAAGAAAAAAACAATGTATCTGTTGAAGTGGCTATGCAGTACAATTCTGCTTACACAGACTCTATTTTCAGCTTTGTAAACAATATAAACACAATAGAAGGCGGCAGCCACCTGTCAGGATTCAAAACTGCTGTAACAAGGACAATCAACAATTATTCTGACAAGAATAAGACCTCTGATGTCAGGCTTTCGAGCGATGATGTCAGGGAAGGCCTAACCGCAGTGGTATCTGTCAAAGTGCCTGAGCCTCAATTTGAAGGCCAGACAAAGACAAAATTAGGGAATTCTGAAGTTAAAGGAATAGTAGACAGCATAGTAAGTGAGGCCCTTGCAACATTTTTAGAAGAGAATCCTGCTATTGCGTCTTCAATAATCAACAAGGCAGTGAGCGCAGCTAAAGCAAGAGAAGCAGCCAGAAAAGCACGTGAGCTAGTAAGGAGGAAAAGCCTGCTTGAAGGCTCTACTTTGCCGGGAAAGCTTGCAGACTGCTCTGAAAAAGACCCTACTAAATGTGAATTATATATTGTTGAGGGTGATTCTGCCGGCGGCTCTGCCAAACAGGCCAGGAACAGGGCGTTCCAGGCAATTCTTCCGTTGAGGGGAAAAGTGCTGAACACTGAAAAGGCCAGGCTCAACAAGATCCTAAAGAACAATGAGATTCTGGCGATAATAACTGCCCTGGGAAGCGGGATAGACGCTGAATTTGACATATCAAACTTAAGATATCATAAAATCATAATAATGACAGATAGCGATGTAGACGGCTCGCACATATCCATTCTGTTGCTAACATTTTTCTTCAGATATCTGAGAGAGCTTATTGAGAAAGGCCATATATACCTTGCGCTGCCTCCGCTTTACCTCATAAAGAAGGGCAAGACTAGCATGTATGCCCAGGATGAGGATGAGAAAGAGAGACTCATCAAGGAACTTGGAAAGCAAGGCATGAACATACAAAGATATAAAGGTCTTGGTGAGATGAATCCAGAACAGCTCTGGGAGACAACAATGGACCCTGAAAAGAGATACCTAAAAAAAGTCACTATAGAGGATGCCATTGAAGCTGACAAATCATTCTCAGACCTTATGGGTGAGGATGTGGAGCAGAGAAGAAAGTTCATCCAGGAGAATGCGATGAATGTTGTTAATCTGGATGTTTAGAAAGCTGTATGTTTATATTTAACTAGTTTAGGATTGCACCCCTAGTTTTTTTGCAATCAGATTCTTAAGGTCTTTCAGTGAATTTATTCCAAACAAGAGCAGGAATTCTCCTCTTATTCCGTGTTCTTCAACGTTAAAATTAGTGTTTATAGCAAGCATCGAATTATTCAGGGATGCTGTAATCAGGTGTATCATGAAGTCAATTATTGTCTTACGTTTGTTAGTTGTGAATAAAGGCTGGGCTGTTGAAAGATTAAGGTCGAGGAAGTCAGACATTGCCCTGATATACCCCTGGGTAACCTGGATGCATATTGTCTCAAGTATCTCCTGGCTGTCTGCATCAATCTCTTTCATAGTCCCTAATGCTTTTTTCTGCGCAAGGTCCACAAATTTGAGTGCATCTTCTCTCTTAAACATGATGACTATACTGCCAGGCAGATATCCCAGCACTCTCAAAAAGACAGATACAACATATATATTATCCAACTGGCTGTATTCTTTCAGGAAAATATCCGGCTCAAAAAGTGCCACATCTGTTAAGTCCAGTGCAATTTTGGTATTCATTACATTACCCAGTGTAGTAGAAGCATTACCTGAACCAATATTACCGATCTCCTGGAGAGCATCAAGCTCCATCCTGGAAAGTGTAACCTCCTCCTGGACTGGTGCTGTTGCGGTTTGTGGCTTTGGCATTGACTCCAAGTTTTCAAGCTGATCTACAGAGACTGTGCCCTCAAAACAGACAACTTCAAAAAGAGGGCTTATCTGGTTGAGCAGACCTGTATTTTCTTTGTTTGTAAACACAAAAAAAGGAAATGGATTTTGGCTCAGCTTTGTGATCAGGCCTTTAATTTTTTCTATTGAATTATAGAATTGGAGAGCATCCAGGATATCTATCACAAGAAAATCAAGCTTTCCGGCTTTTACTGTCATTGTCGTGATTCCCTGGTTTATTCCCTCAAGATCATTCAGGTTGATAAGCGAATAGATATTGCTGTCTTTTGGCATGAGATCTGCAAGCACGCTTATTCCATCTATGAAAAAAAGCCGGGAAACATCAACTCCGGACTGCTGGAATTTTTCCTTTTCTTTTATGGAAGGATATCTAAAATTCACCACAAGCCCATTTCCGCCTTTATTGTTCAGCTCACCAACAAGTTTCCTGTAGTTAGTGTCAAGGGAGGAGGAATCAACCAGAAGCAGAAATGATTTTTTTGACATTATGGATTTATCTTGGAGGAACCTGTATTTAAAAGTTTTTATTTATCAGGCATATTTTTGACCTTCTTGGAACAGCAATGTTCCATAAACCTACAAAAATACCATGCATTTTTGGGGTTTCTGGAATCCGAAAGGATTCCATAAACTTACAAAAATTATAAATTTTTGACATTAATAGAATCCGAAAGGATTCCATAAACTTACAAAAATTGGAAATTTTTGACGTTCGTGGAACCATAGGGTTCCACAAACTTTTTAAATATCTCCCAAATCCAAGAGAGTATGGCTAAAAATACTAAAAAAAGTCTAAAGCAGGCCAAGGTTAAGAAAAAGAGATGGATCCACATCTTCTCACCTACTTATCTTGGAGAGAAACAGATTGGAGAAACCTATCTTGATGAAGCTGAAAATGCCCTTGGAAAGACAATCAGTGTCAATCTGATGCATATCACTGGAGACATAAAGAACCAGAATGCGGATGTTAAATTTGAAGTTTCGGATGCTAAAGACAATAAGCTCAATACTAGACTAATCAGATACACTTTCTCAAATTCATCAATAAAAAGATATGTCAGAAGGAGAATGTCCAGAATAGATGATTCAATTGTGATCATGACAAAGGACAATAAGAAAATCAGGATAAAACCATTCCTCCTGACAAGGCAGAAAGTCAGCAAGTCTGTTCAATATAATTTGAGAGCTACTCTTAAAGAAGAGCTGATTAAGCTTGTGAAGAATGCTGATTATGATGAGCTTTTCCTGAAAGTCATCAAATATTCTATACAAAAAGAGCTTAAGGATAAGTTAAATGCCATATATCCTGTCAAATCACTGGAGATAAGGATACTCAAAGAGGAAAAGCACCATGCTTCAAAAGAATCTCAGGTAGGTGTAAAAAAGGTCTCAAAGAAGTTGCTAAACAAAGACGAAGAGAAGAAGAAAAAATCAGCCAAAGAAAAGACAAATGAGCCTGCTGAAGAGATTGATGAGAGCCTCAAAGAGTAAAGCTTTTTAAGACAAATCAAATTCTATTCTTTCATTCGACAGCCCCGTAGTGTAGCGGCCAATTGAAAACCAGGGTTTTCAAAAGCTATAAACATCTGGTTTCCGGCAAATCATGCGACCCTCTGGATTGCATTGCAAAAAGAAAGGTTGCGACCCAGGTTCGAATAAGCATAAAGAAAAAACTTGTGCTAAGAAAGTCCTGGCGGGGCTACTTTTTTTCTAATCCCTTAAGTTTATCTCAAGACTAGCCAAAAATAATCTTAAATCCAAAATCAATCAAAACCAAGAAGGAAATCTGCTACTTGAAGAAATAAGCTTGATTGCCTTTATCCTGTTTACCCTTATTCGAAAGGTAATATATTGCTATCAACATAGCGCCCAATACAACAAAAGCAAACAAACGCAGAAGCCAACCTGATTTCCCGGAAGAGACAGATTCAATGACTCTCCCAGTAATTCCAGCTCCGCTGCTGCTTGTCAGATTACCCTGTTCTGCTTCATTATCAAGAGTTCCAAGAGAAAGACTGCTCTCCGAGAGACTATCTCCTGTTCCGCTAGAGTCTTGGACCATCGCTCTGGTCTCGTTCTTTGTCATGATAGCAAAATAACCGAATGAAGATGACTTTGCTTCATAATAAAAGACAGTGCTATCTTCGCTAATAAAACCAGTTTCCACAGCTTCCCAGCCATCTGAATTGTATATTGCAAAGGTAACATCTTCTTTCAGTATTCCCTGGTTACTCACCCAGGATTTAGGAACAGAAAAACTGAATTTGACATTATTATAATCAGTTTCACTGATATTAATAGCCTTTACCCTGAAATATCTAAAGACCTCTGCAACAGGCATATATTCTTCAGGAGGTGAACTGTATGCAGTAATCATAATACTCACATAAGGCATTGCCTTGATCGCCCTGAAATCCACTTTGCTGAGGTAATTATAATGGGGCACCATCTCGTAGGATAGGACCTGGCCCGCTGACACATCAGTCCATGATTTAAAACCGTTGGTAGCTGTCGAATAGCTGCCGCCTGATGAGCTTCTCTTTCTGCTGCTTCCACTGCTTCCACCAGAGTTAGAGTTATATGAACAGCTACTAGTATCAAAAGTACAGCTGGCAGTGCATTTCAATACACCTGTATCGAAACTGAATGACTGGCAGGTCTTGCCTCCAAAGTCTGTGCCATCACACATTTCTTCTGCGCTCAGGACTCCGTCTCCGCAATCGCAGGCATCGCCGATTGAATTATTATTAGTGTCCTCCTGCCCAGGATTGAATACCAGTGGGCAATTGTCAGGATGGCAATCAGAGATTCCATCGTTATCTGTATCTACCTCATCTATTAATCCGTTGCAGTTGTTGTCAATACCGTCGCATATCTCCAGTGCAGCAGGATTAACGGATGCATTTGCATCATTGCAGTCTGTATTATTCAGTGAGTATCCCGCAGGAGGGATACTTGAAGGTAGAGCACAAAGATATATCGGATTTGCATTGTCTCCATATTGATCATTATCACTATCAATATAATAAGTAACCTGGATCAGTCCTTTGTCGCATGGTGATGTCGTGAAGCTAATTATAGAGGTTGTTATCTTATTGTCTGCTCCAGGATCTGAGGCAGTAATCCTCCAAGAATAGGTCTTGTTAAGCTGAAGCCCGGGTAAAGTGGTATTATACCAGCCATTGTCTGCATTGGAGTAAGAAGCTGTTGTTATCCAGTGGTTTCCGTCATCTTCACTTATTTCCATAACTATCTCCATCTTGTCCTTATGAAAATCAACAATACGTGCAGATAAGGTTGCGTTTGGCTGGATATTGATTGCCTTGTCTGCAATATTAGTCTCTTTAATTATTGGCTGTGGCGCTCCCGGTGGCGGAACATATGCTGCAGCTCCCTGCCTGTACTCGCTGTACATCTGGACCCATGTCCTTGGGGCAGGGTTCGGTGTCTCGGCAGGAGTATCGTAAACATAGAGCCATCCGTCATAGCCTGCAACCACAACTTCATTATAACCATCACTGTCAGTGTCATATACCCTGGCAGGCATTAGCTGTCCTGCAAAATTCGGGTCTACTCTATCAATAAGAGTATAATTCTTCAAAACAGGATCATACCCATAGACCAATAAAGGAAATTTATCAATCGACCAGCCCTGCGGGCCTGTCGCCACAAGGATCTCCATCCTGCTGTCTCTGCCAACATCACCTACTTTTGGGGCCCAGGCCACTTGATAGTCAAGGGCCGGCCTAAATTCTGTTTCTCCTGTTATCAGATCAAACACTGCAAACTCAGGTGGTGCATTGGCAGGATAAGATGTTGCCATAACAATTTCTTTATTAGAATCACCATCAATATCATAGACTGTCGCCACGCCATGGGTCGGCAGGTCATTATCAGAATAATCCATGCCGCTTAGCGTCGTTCCTGTCATCCCATCAACTACAATGGGTCCCTTGAACACTATGGGTGTCAAAACTACTTCAAGATCCTCGTCTCCGACTACATCTGCAACGATAGGTATGGGGCTGCTGTGCTGGACATCCTTCCTCCACCATAAAAGGTCCAGGGTCTCGGCATCATATGCATGCGGACCCAGGGAAGTATTGCCATCCAGATAACCTGCTGCTCTCCTGTCTGATACATACAGCTCGAACTTTCCGTCATTATTAGCATCAGCTAATGACATTCCACCCCAGCAGGGATGAAAAAGCCATGTGTCCTTCAGGACATTGCCATTATGGTCTATCATTGTGACGGCTCCTGTATAACTTGAGATAGTTCCGTCCCAGACAAAAGGAGTCTGGTCTTCAGTAGCAAAATATATAGTAGGGTAACCGTTGCCGTCAATATCATACGCAAGAAGAGGAAACAATGAGCTTCCTTCGCCGCTCAGCACCTGAGTGGTCCATATAACAGTCCCGTCACCTTTCAATGCCCTTACCCTTGGTCCGTTGTCATAGGCTGCATGTAATATCTCAGGTGTCCCGTCATTGTCAAGGTCTGCCAATTCTGCAGCAGCAAAAGTCGCGCCGGGCATTCTCCATTCTTCTAAGCCTGTTTTACCGTCGACAACAACTATCTGCTCACCTGCAACCATAACTATCTCCTGAGTCCCGTCATTATCTATGTCGCCCATGACAGGCATAATCTGGTCTCCGCCTTCATTTCCGACCTCTGTCCTGAAATTGAACGTCAGCAGGCCTCCTGTAGTGAAGCTGTATTCCTGCTCAACAGATGCTCCTGTTGAATCAACTGCATGAATCTTCCATCTGTAAGTAGTTAGAGGTGTAATGAATTTGTCAGCGCCGTTCCTTGTCCTGAATGTCTTTGTCAATGAGGTCTGCGTGTCTAAAACCTCCCATTGGTCTGAACCAGGATTGAGCCAGCTGAACGTCACTGTGAGGGTCTGGTTATCCTTGTCTTCGATGTAGGCTGAAATCGGAGTGCCAAGCACTTCAAAGGGAGGATATGGATCCGAAATAGAGACAGCCAATTGGCCGTCCGAAGGTGTCGGACTGCTTATTGTAGGTGCATAATTATTATGTCTGCTCGTGAATGTATTTTCGACTGTATTTGTGCCGAATGGATCTGTCGCAGTCACTCTCCAAGTATATGATATGCCATAATTTTGGACTAGCTGTGCAATGGCTGAAACTGAGGTATCTCCTGTAACATTAATTCCTGAACCTAGAATTTGCCAGTTGTTTCCATCGAATAGTTCAATTGTCCAGTTATAAGGATCATTCTCAACATCACTAATATCTGCTGTCAATATGGGTTCAAGAGGCACGTCCATTGCCTGGTCCTCCGGGACCATATTTTTGATAGTAGGCTTATAGTTTTGAGGTTTTGTCCTGAAAGTAAATAATGCCTCAGTTGTCTGTTTTGGGATGAGGCTCTCTGTAGTTGTAGTAATCCTCCATTTGTATTCAGTATCAAAATCTGTGATTGTTGTGGTTGGCTCATCAATAATTGCTTCTCCGCTATAGGCATTCCCTGACGCAATTTCTTCCCACTTATTGTTATTTTGCAGCTCAAGAGTCCATATAAATAGGTCTCCTTCAGAATCTTTTATTGATGCCTGCAGATTAGGGTTGAGCGGGACATCAGTTGATTTATTTGTCGGTCTTGGATCTCTCACATAAGGAGGATAATTAGTATTAGGATTGTCTTTTGTTGTAAAAGTATATGACTTTTCAGTAGATTGGCCTGAACCTGAAGGATCAGCAGCAATTATTTTCCACGAGTAATCATAATCGTATTGGGAAACGGTTGTTGTCAGAACACTAATACTGGCAATTCCGTCTGATGCTGTCCCGCTGTCAATCTCAGTCCAGGGAGTCTCGCCGTCATAAAGGTATACTATCCATGAAACAGAATCTCCTTCAGCATCTATGATATCAGCAGTCAACGTCGGATTAAGTTCGATATCAACTGTGCCATCTCCAGGGAATTCATTTGTCATATTCGGAGGCAGGTTCACTGCAGACACATATCCTGTAGTTAGACTAAAAATCAGAAAACTAAAGACTATGAAAATTAGGGGTTTCAATATTTTTTCTGTGTGCATTTTAAGACCACTTTGTTTTCGATTTTATCTTTATTCATCCCAGAACATAGTTTTTTAGTCTGGAAATATAATCTTGTTCAATACGTTATTGCTAAAGACTTGCACAAATAATGCTCTGTTTAATAATATTTGGATATTGTGCAGCTTCTTGATTTTATTATAATTTTTTTAGTTATATTAAAAGAGTATATAAATCTTTCGTTTTGTAACCACTA
>JAFGSP010000126.1 GCA_016934775.1 Candidatus Woesearchaeota archaeon
TCCTCTATATTTTTATATAAGATTATGATCTGCGG
Organism: Candidatus Woesearchaeota archaeon; assembly: GCA_016934775.1. Classification (GTDB taxonomy): domain Archaea; phylum Nanobdellota; class Nanobdellia; order Woesearchaeales; family GW2011-AR15; genus JAFGSP01. The sequence continues at coordinate 36 of JAFGSP010000126.1, forward strand.
GATTGATGAATAAGAGACTACAGAATATCCTGATTTTTTTCTATGTGCTTCTGTTGCTGATTTCTTTTGTTGAATTCATGTTCTCTTTCCAGGAGAGCAGGACAGGTTTCATAAGCGAAAAAATAAACGGATTTCTGCCTTTCTATGTTCCCGGGCTCACCCTTCCGGATGACTTTCCTCCCAGGATATTTGTCTATGGTGAAAATATGGCAAGGATATATGATTACGAGCCTTATATTGATGATCCTGATATGCCTTTTTATAGGCATGAGCTCTTTAGGGAAAACTGCAAAAATACGTCAAAAAAAAGGATAATCTTTGTAGGGGATTCAATCACAGCGCTTGGAGAATATGACAATTCTTCCTATCCTGACAGGTTGTCCTACCTGCTTGGAGGCGGATCAGAGGAGTATGAGGTCCTGAATTTTGCAGAGAGCACATACCAATTGCCGGAGATCCAGAAAGTGTTTGATGAGAATGTGCTCCAGTGCAGACCAGACCTTATAATATACGGATTTTGCCAGAACGATCCAGGAAATACCCCTATAATCTATGTGACTCAGGGAAAAGTGATCCGGAAACCCGGAATAAAAATATTCAGGAAAACATTTCTGGAAAGTCAGATAGGACATGGCCTGTTCAGGTCATCATTAGTTTACAGGTATATTCTGTTCAGTGTTTATAATATGCTATGGAAATTGTTTCCTGATGCATTCAACATAGATCTGGATCTAAATGTGCCTGATGAAAAACTATGGCATGTTTCACCAAAATACATCAATGAGATGTACATGGCTGCAAAAGAAGAGAATGTTCCCTTTATTGTATTGAATATACCTTTTCTGGACTATAATTTTCCGACTACAGAATATCAAAAATGGATAGAATACAGGATTGACGGGAATATAACAGTGATTGATTTGAGAGATTATTTAGTAACAAATGGATTTGAGCCTGATGAGATCAGAGAATCTGACTTTGATACATCTTATAACAGGGACATATTGCATTTCAATAAGAACGGGAGGATGATTGTGGGGGATTTCCTATATGATTATCTGTTTACAGAGGGGCATTTCAATATTACCTGATATCCTCCTGCCTGCCTCTTAAATCATGTACTGTGGTCTCAAAAACAGTAATATCTATCTCATCACCTATCTTAAAGTCTCCATGTACTATTACCGGCCTGTAGGCAAAGTTCCTGCCGACCCATGAATCATCTTTTCCTTTTTCATCGATGAGTATCCTGCCTGTCCAGTTCTGCCACCTCTTGTTTCTTTCTCTGGCAATCTTGTGATACAGCTTTGTCATTAATATGCCTCTTTCTTTGATCGGCTCAGTAGGCAATTGCTTTTTTTTAGCAGCTATTGTTCCGGGACGGGCCCAGAACCTTGATATGTTTATTACGTCAGGTTTTGCAGCTTCAAGCACTTTTACAGTCTCATTAAATTCATCATCGGTCTCATCAGGATGGCCGCATATAATGTCAGTTGCAAGAGTGATGTCAGGATAAGCAGCCCTGAATCTCTTTACTATTTCTAAGAATGAGTCAGCTGTGTAATTCCTTTTCATAGCCCTTATCACTTTATCAGAACCTGATTGTAGGGGAATGTGGATGAACTTGAACATTTTTGGATCTTTGAATACTTCAATAAGGTCGTCAAGATAATCAGGCAGGTAATCAGGGTTTCCCATTCCCAATCGTATCTTAAACACTCTTTTTATCTCCAATATCTTTCTCAGCAAAGCAACAATATTTGTGTTTATATCATAGCCATAGCAGGCAGTGTCCTGTGATGTCAGCCAGATCTCTTTTACTCCGTCATTAAGGGCATTCCTGATATGTGTTACTATATCCTCAGGCTTATAGGACATCAGATGCCCCCTGGCGAATTTAGTAAGGCAGAAATCGCACTTTCCGAGACAGCCCTCATTTATCGGGACTATCTCTACAATCTTATTTTTCCTTGATTTTGGCAGGTTAAGCCTTTGGTTTTCTTCCAGCTTCAGGAACTGCACAGTATTTCCTGAAAGAGTCTCATCAACAGCGTCAACAATATGATTAATCTGGCTGGTGCCAACAACAGTGTATCCATTGAATCTGTCCTTTTTTCTCTCAGCCTGTGGGACGCATCCTGCAAGTATCTTTGGTTTTTTTATCCTGTTTACATCCCGCCAGAACTTTGTCTCTGCTTTTGTCTTTACTGTGCAGCTGTTGATTATGACGAGGTCTGCTTCTTTGACAGATTCTGCAATCTTATATTTTCCAGAGGATTCAAGCAGCCCTGCCATTATCTCTGAATCAGAGAAATTGAAAGTGCAGCCGTATGTTTTTATGAATATTCTATGCATATATAATGAAGAAATGAAGAAGCTCTTTTAAAAATATAGTAAAAATTATCTTTGCCTGTGTTAGTCAGGATATATAATCTTGTACTATCCTCCCGACAAGATCTGTAAGAGGCTCTCCCGTCTTAGGCTTGTAGACTTTAAATCGCGAAGACAGTCCGTTCATCCCTCTTCTATATTGTTCCAGGAATTCAGTGCCGTTATCAGAAATGACAGCAAAATCAGGGGCAAATTTAGGGATATGTGAATACATTTCTCCCAATTGTATAATTATTGAAGACAGTTCACGGGGATCTGTTGTTCTTATTATGATAATTTCTGCTCCTCTGTGATATCCAGCGTCTGAATAATATGAAGCGTCAAATTCCCCGAAGGGCATGCCTGTTACATTATAACCTGTAGCACTCAAAAGCCTCTCGTCTAAATTAGCTTCAACAGGGTCTTTGTTTAGGATTAGCAGCGGTATGTCTTTTTCTGTCATATTTTTTCACCTTGAATTAGTAGGATATGTTCCAGTGGTTATTTAAGACTATTTAAGAAAAATTAACACATTTGTTTACAAATGATATATTTCAGATAATAAAACTGAACATTTGGAAAGATAAAGCGTGAAAAACATGGCGATGGGGGGATATGAACCCCCGACCTCTAGATGACCCGGTTTGAGTATCATTCATCGCCCGAAGGCTCATCACTCAAATATATGAGTATCGCCGTAAAAATGCTCTAGCGCTCTAACCAGGCTAAGCTACATCGCCATTGAGAATCTGGAATCCAAGTCATTATATAAAATTATCTGCTGATGATTTTATCACTAGTAATTAATTTCACTGAATATCTTTTTCTCAGAATATACAAGGCCTTGGCCATTATGGTTTTTTGGGTCAAAATCAAAACAGAAGGTATCATTGTTTTTTCTTAGGTCAAGCCCCTTCCTGTAGTCAGACATTGCATAGAACGCCAACAAATTAAATTCAGGTGAATTAGTGAAACAGAGTGATTCTGACCTGTAGATGACCTCAACCATGTTCCAGGAAACATCCCTCTTGAGGGCTAGCGTGTCTTTTATTTGGTTTGAATAAGTATTATCAAGATTAGGCAGGTAAGTTATATCTGCTTTTTCTCTGTTAAGCGAGCTTATACTTGAGACAAAATTATCAAATACTTCGTCTACAGATTCTTTCCTGATCATGAATTTTAGGAATATGTTCAGGAATGTCTTTTTGACAACAGCTTTTAGCAATGGATATTTATGATTGAATTTGTCAGTTAATCTTCTCAATTTTTTGAGATAATGGTATGTTTCATTGTCATTATCAGAATATTTCTGGTCAATAAGAGAAGCAAGCTGCACCATATAATCTAAATCTTTCCTGAACTCTTCCAGCATGCTTTTTCTGGAATTTGCCATATATCGAAGGACATAAGAAAAACAGGTTTATAAATCTATCCAAGGTCGCTTTTTGTACTACTTTTCTAATGCCTTGATAATCTTCTCTTTTACAGGGTCTATCTCGCCTTCATCATATTTTCTCTGAGGCCACGGCCTGAGGCCGTCTTCTTCATGCCTCGGAATGATGTGAAAGTGCGTGTGGAACACTGCCTGTCCAGCTGCTTTGTTAGTATTGACTCCCAGATTGAAACCGTCTGCCTCAACAGCCCTTACAATAGCAGGAGCGATTTTCTGCACAGCTTCAACGCAGTGCTTCAGATCTTCTACATCATCTTCAAGAAGATTTTTTGAATGCTTCTTCGGCACGACAAGCGTGTGTCCTTTGTTGACAGGCATTATGTCAAGAAAAGCATAAACATAGTCGTTCTCATATATCTTGGTGCTTGGTATCTGGCCGTTGATTATCTTGCAGAATATGCAGTTTTCATCCATATGGATCACCCGGGAAAGAGTAGGGTGGAAGTTTATTTAAATTTATCTTTGGTTTATGTTTGTTTTCCACCCGCACCTTTTTGTCTCAATTTTCTCTCTTTTATGTCTCAATTTGTCTCATTTATCGTCTCAAAATGCAGTTTTGAGA
>JAFGSP010000011.1 GCA_016934775.1 Candidatus Woesearchaeota archaeon
AATGAGTACTACTAGTGATTTATTAAATAAGAAAGTATATTCCTTAGAACGAGGGATATCAATATATGTTTCTAGATTCAATACTGTTTTTCCAGCTCTTGCATCCAGTACGAGAGTTCTTGCACGTGACTTGGAAACTATAGCAAATCACCATTTTCAGGATCAATATACTCCTTGTGATATAGATAATACAACTTATGACCCCACGGCTTTTAGTCTAAATGTTCATGGTGATCGTGAACTGATTGCGAAAGCCTATGGAAAAAAATGGCAGGATTTACCGTCTTATGGATTCATGAAAATCCAAGAATTGGTCGACGCTACCTTGTTGAATTATCAGGTTTTTATAGAAACTGTTGAAGAACAAGTTCAAGAAGAAACCACGGCTAAAGAACTTTTCGGATATGCTACTTCAAGAGCGGTTGGCCAGCTAAGAGGACTTGCGGATGCTTTTGAGAAGGCACAGCATGATTCAAAAGCAACTAATAGATCCGACAAAGATCACTATGAGAAAAAAGGGTTGGCAACAAGACTAAAAAAACTAGCTTTGGCTATAAAGAAAAGTTAATGTCAACTATGTTTTAAGTTCTTTTTCAAATCATTTATTTAACCCTTTCACACCATAATTATATTCTTAAACTCTATATTGTATGTTGAGGTGATGAATATGAGACAGGTTATTGAATGCCATAAGGGCATCTGCTATGAGAAATTGTTTGATGACACTGGAGCACTGATATTTGATTCAAGAGAATACGGGGCAGAAGTCTGATTTATTTTTTCTCTTCAAAGCATCTCTGCTTAAGTCCTTCATAACTCAATTCCATCATTGTCTTCAGGTTCTCTATGTCTTCAATATTGTATCTCACAAGCTTGTCCAGGGCCTTTTCATCATTATATCTCATATACCTGTGCCACAGCTTTACTGCATCCCAGCCAGTCATTCCCTGAAGGTCGGATTCTCTTTCTATCCCAAGAGTCTTCTCTATCTTTTTCAGTCCGCCTGTATATCCCAGGGACCTCATTGTAAATCTTAGGTCTACATGGAGCTGGTTGAAATTTATCTTAGGAAATTTCGCCTGCAGAAAAGGAATATCAAAGCAGTAGCCGTTAAAAGAGACGATAAAAGAATATTTCTTTATGTCTTCTCTGAACTTTTCCATGTTCTTTCCGTTGATATAGACTTTTGATTCTTTTCCGTCATACAGTCCGATAACAGTAAGGTCATCTCTTTTCTTGTCAAGTCCTGTAGTCTCTATGTCAAGGAAACAGCATCTGTCTTTGAAATCAGGATAAGCTCTCCAGTGATACCTGTGCAGGAGACGGTTGGAGAAGAACACATGATCCTTGGATTCATACATTGATTTTGATAATTCGATATGTTTTTGTATCAGGTTGTGGTTGGGCATGTGATTGGAAGAAACAGCAAGAAAATCATCCCAGGACCGGATGTTGTTTTCCCATAATCTCTTTTCTGTTGATTCGCCAACATAAGGGATATGGATGAACGTGTTTGTCAGCATTATAAATCCAAAAAACCAGTCATTTAAGTATTTATGTTAAAATCATAGGGTAGTAATAATAGACTAGACTGATTAAAAAAATAAAAAATACCTATACAAATCCAAGCTGGTTCAGGACTACATAGAACAGAGCTGCAAGAACAGCAGTAGTTAACCAAAACCCAAGCGCAGCCATCATGCCTAATGAAAATCCGTTCTTGACTTTCACAGCGTTCACAGGCTCAGTCTCTTTCTTTGGCTTTTCTTTTGGTTTCTCTTCCTTTATCTCATTGACAACAGTGTCTGCATCCTTAGCTTTTGTCTCTTTAGATTCTTCAGTTTGTTCTTCTTTCTCTTCTTTGGGCTCTTCCTCATCATCAGGAGGAGTCTCTCCGAACTCTTTTGCTATCCTGTCAAAATCCTCTTTTTCTTTCTTTTTCATCATGATCCCTCTTTTATCCTCTTAGTTGAGACCTAATAATTTATCCATAAGTGTCGTTAACCTTGATGATATGCCACCCAAACTTAGTCTTTACAGGTTCAGAAACCTGGTCCTTTTTCATAGAAAACGCGACTTTCTCGAATTCCCTAACCATCTTTCCTTTTGTGAACCATCCCAGGTTGCCGCCTTTTTTCTTTGACGGGCAGGATGATTTTTCTTTTGCTACTTTCTCAAATGGCTTTCCGGCATCAAGCTCCCTTAGTACTTCATTTGCCTCATCAAGAGTCTTGACAAGAATGTGCGATGCATTTATTTTTACAGGCATATAGAGAATAATTTGGGCCTTGATATAAATACTTTTTGGAAAAATATATAAACAGCCGGGATTCACATTACCTTATGAAAAAAGAGTTGAACATAGATCCTCCTGTGCCTCATCCGAAAGAATCTCCGGCTGAAAAACCAAAGCCAGAACCAAGACAAGAGCCTGAGAAAAAAACAGGAACATCTTCTTCAGGTGTTAATATTCTCATTATCTATATCATATTCCTGCCTTTGCTCATAGTGGCCTATGTGCTTAATTTTGAGAGAGTGACCACTGAAACATCTGTTGCTGCCATAGGTTTCAATGTGGGATTTGTTCTTGCAATAATTATGCCTGCGCTTCTTATCTGGAAGCAGATGTCGAGATAAATCAAATCCTATATTACACTGCTTTTATGCAATAACCCAGAGCATCAGCAACTCCATTTGGTGTCTTGCACGTATATCCTTCAGGACAGTTAAATCCTGCAATCCCGCCGCACTCGCATAATGCTTCGCACATGGCAGTACATGCCATCCCTTCTTTTCCCTGATTATCAAGTTGGCACTTATTTGAACATTCGTTCCAGTGCCCGCCTGCATCACTGCAGATTATTTCAGTCATTTCACTGTTTTCATCGGGGTTCTCTGAGGATATTTTCCAGTCAATCAACTTTATTTCCATCTGATTCCCGTTATCATTCCTCTGCAGATGAACTACAAAACAACCCGGGCATCTCAACACGTCAACCTGTGTTACTGTAACACGATAACTAAGAGGCATCACTGCTATCTTAGCAGCTTCTCTTGCGCTCTCATCAAGTTCCCATTCTCTAACACATGCCCCAACACTGCTGTTCCAGGAATAGCCAGCAGGACCGAGGCAGCCGTATTCCTCTGTCTGTCCGCCGATGAGTTCTTGTTCAGTACCTATGGTTTCCTGCTTGGTGCATGCTGTCAATAGTGCAGCCAATATTAATATTCCAATAATTATTCTTTTCATTAGTATCACCTTCTTGATTCTATCTGATTAATATCCTTAATAGAATTCATATCTGCTATATAAATATAGTTTTAGCTTTAACTTGATTTGAAGTCATACAGGATCTATGTGTATGAAAGCCCTGCATATATCAGGCATCTTCTCTATCTTTCTCTGCACTTCTTTTCCAATATCGTGGCTTTTTTTTGTAGTCTTGTTCTCATCAACATCAATATGGATTTCTACATGGATCTTATTTCCTACATAATGCGCATTCAGCTCATTGATGCCTTTGACGCCTTTTGTCTCAAGAGTCTTTTTCCTTATCTTCGCAAAATAATCTTCGGGTGGTCGCTTTCCCATGAGATAATCAATGTTTTCGATCCCTATTTTATATCCTGAATAGAATATGAACAGGCTTATTATCAGTGCCGCGATATCATCCAGCTTCGGATATCCGAACATAGCGCCTATGACACCTATCAGCGCCACTGTGCTAACAAGCACGTCATTCCTTGAATCGATACCGGTTGCCTTTATCGCAGGCCTCTTCATATCAGTGCCTTTTTTTATGAAATATGCAGCCATGAATGATTTCACTGCAATAGTGAACAGGAGAACAGCAACAGCAGATGCCCCTATGTTTGTTGAATGCTCAGTGAGCAATTCAGTAATTGATGTTCTTGCGATCTCAAAAGAAAGTATTCCTGTAAATATCGCGACAATAAAACCAGCAATGGGTTCAGCCCTGTCATGGCCGAAGGGATGGTCCTCGTCTGCTTTTTTATTTGCTACCTTGACAGCCACGAATATGAATACAGAAGCAAATATGTCTGTGAAAGAATTAATAGCGTCGGATATTACAGCAGTGCTTTGGGAAAATATTCCTACAATGATCTTCGCTACAAAGAGAATTGTATTTAGGAATATGCCAACAAAACTGATTCTTTCACTTTTTTGCACAAGAATGATGCTAATTGTTTTCCTATTTAATTGTTGTGCTTTGTTTTCTTATGTCTCTTTTTTCCGAAAAATATTTAAAATCCATTTTCCAGTTTGATAATAATTTTAGTAAGCGGTTAATCATGAAAAAGAGGGGTTTTGGGTCATTAGTATTATTTGTTATTCTTTTGTGTAGCTTAGTTTCTGCAGATTCTGTAGATGATAAGATTGACAAAATAGTGGATTATGCAGAGCAGTATGAGCTTGGAAAGATTAACTATCTGCAGCTTGTCGTTTTCGGAAGCACTATCAGGGAAGAGATTAATAATGATCTTGGCCAGGAGTATGCTGTTGAGGGTGACTGGGTCCATAGGGGCCTTAGCTTAGAAGATGCAAAAAAGCTTTTTGGCCAGCCTACAGAGATGACTAGCTGGGTCTGGGTCATAAATGAAGAGCATGAAGAATATCTTGATGAAAAGATGCCCAGATGGGAGAAAAGGCTATTTGACGGCAGGAAAATATTGATAACTTTTAATGCATGGCCCCATGTTATTAAGAAGGAGGATGAGCTAATTAAATTCTATGAGGTGGATTTCCATATCAAGTTCAAGACCAATTATAATTTTGATGTTGATGATATGATAAGGGAGATCAAGTCAAGGGCGATCAAATATTCTGAGACAGGTGAGACTGGAGAAGAGCTTGTATCAAAGGCAAGGGAATACGAGAGATTCCTCTACAACTACCTTGAGCAGAACAGCGATGACTGCAAAAAAGCAATGAAAAGCTTTTTTGATGAAGACCAGAAGCAGGAGCAGCAGACAAAAGTAAGGTTTGAAGTGAATGCCTATGAGGGAAAGAATCTGTTTCTTAGGATAAATGCTGAGAGTTGTGAGAGCTGTGAGTGGCCCCACACATATATGTGGTTTGATCTTGAAATAAGAAGCCCAAAGTTTGAGAAACAAGATTGGGGAAAAAGCACTGATAAAGATTATTATGAAAAATACAGGGAAAAAAGCATAGATGAGCTGAATTCTGAGCTTAGTGATCTTTTGGATGATCTGGTGGATGCAGCTGAAGACAGTGATAAGAAACAGAAACTGACTGAAGGCTTTGAAGAATATATGTCAAGGCTTGATGCTTTGAACAGGGCACTGGATGAAAGCCATTTTAAGGATTTTTGGGATATTGAGGCGAATTATAAGCAAAGGATAAATGACCTGACAGATTTGATGGGGAAATACGGGAAAGTCGATAAAGAGGCTCTTACTGAGATAAGGTATGAGAACAGGCTTGTAGAAGAATATGAGGCAGTGATGAATAAGAACTGCAGGAGCACAGAGGTCTCATGTGATCTTGATGAGGGCTGTCTTGATGGAGAATGTATCGAAGCAAAAGGAGGTCTTGAAGATTGCCATAACGGAAAAGATGATGACGGCGATGGAATAACAGATTGCCCAGATCCTGATTGTGCAGCAGACTGCGGATGGATCTGCAAAGATGAATGCGAAGACGAATGCTGGAACTGCGGCCAGAAAGAATGCAGCCAGGAATGCCAGGAATGCTGGAATTGCGATAGGGAAAAAGATAATGAAAAATGCGAAGATATTTGTAATAAGGGATGTCGCGAGTGCGAAGATGAGAAATGCAATACACAACCAGCCTGTGCAGATTGTAAAATATGTGAGAAGCAGGCCCGCGAGGAATATCAGGAAGAGAGATGCAAGCTTATTTGTTCAGAATGCGAAGACTGTGAAGAATGCGAAAACTGCCAGCGCGATCTAAAGTACAGCCAGTGCAATGATGTTTGTGAAGACTCATGCGGAAAATGCAAGAGAGAAAACTGTTATGAACAAGAGGTCTGTGAAGACTGCAATGAGTGCCAAAGAAAAGGCGGCAAGGATTGCCAGGACGAATGCCGGGAATGCTGGAACTGCGAGCGTGTAGAATGTTATAATAAGGATGTCTGCGATGCCTGCGAGAAATGCGAGCAGGATGTCTGGAGAGAGATTGAGAAAGAGAAATGCGATAAGACCTGCGATGAATGTGAAGATTGTGAAGAATGCAAGAATTGCAGGGCAGAGGAAAGGCGCCATATCTGCGATGAAGTCTGCCAGGACGAGTGCTGGCCCTGCAATGATGAAAAATGCTTTGATAAATGCGAAGATTGTTGGGGCTGTGATTTTGAAAAAGACCAGGAAAGCTGTGAAAGAAAATGCAGGCCCTGCTGGGATTGCCAGGAAGAGGAATGCCGAAGCCAGGATTTCTGCGATAGCTGCATAGAATGTGAAGAGCGAATCTACCTTGAAGAGAATCCTTGTCAACTTCCCTGCGATATATGCAGAGATTGCACAGACAGGGGAGATGAAAGAGAGGAATATTGTATTGACAATTGTGATGAATGCTATGACTGCGGGACGCCAGATGACCTAAAAAGCTGCAGGAGCGCTTGTGACAGGCTTATTGAATCATCTGACAGAGACCAGTTGGAAAGGTGCTATTACTTATGCGATGAAGAAGTTGTTTTCTATTGCAACGGCGCTGCTCAGAATACACCTTGTACAGATTTATATTATCAGTGCCCGGGGATTAAAGGCAGCCAGAGGCTTCCCTGCTTGATTTTTACATGCTCTAAGAACGGCACAAAAGTAAAGCAGAACGTGATGTGCGGTGAAGAGAATAATTGCGGTAGCAACAGGGAATGGTCCAACGGGGAATGTGTCTGTGAGCGTGGTTGGGTTGACTGTGATTCTAATTCCCAGAATGGCTGTGAAAGCAACAAGCCATGTGATGATGCAGTAGAAATCTGTAATGACATGGAAGATAATGACTTTGATGATCTTATTGATTGCCAGGATCTTTCTGACTGCGAGAATAAGCAATGCGATCTGTTTTCTGAAAAGACCTGCAAAAAAGGCAGCTGCGTTAAAAGCTGCCCTGAAAACTATGTGCTTAATAATCAGGACAAATGTGTTCCATCAGTAGTTTGTATGGTCGGATATGAATATGATAGCACAGGCAATTGTGTTAAGACAGGCTTAGTTAATGATACTGTTGAGGTTAATGTTACAGCCCCTGAAGGAAATGTTACTGTCTTGGAAAATGAAACATCAGATTCAGAGCAGAAACTTCCAGAAGTAAATGCTACTGCTGGTGCTGGAAATGAAGTTCAGCCGCAGATTAATGTTACTCAGCAAGATTTAGTTGACAATGAGACAGCAGGAAGAAAGCCAGGAGAACCAGGAGAATTTCCTGTTGAAACACAGCCTGGCGAAGGAAATAAGACAGCAGAAGTTTCTATGTGCGAAGATGGTGAGACTCTAATTACTAGGTGTGAAGACGGAACAGAGCTTGTGACTTCAACGTGTGCAGAAGGGATGTGGGTTACTCTGAATATCGAATGCCCTTCTGTGCCTGAAGAAAAAGAGCCGGAAGAAGAGATTGAATGTCCTGACGGTTATTATTTCAAAGAAGGGAAATGCCTTTTCATTGAAGATGAGGATGATATTTGCAATCCCTGGCAGTTCCTCAATGAGAACGGTGTCTGTGTGGATCTTAAAGAAGACGCGGAAGAATCTGAATCTCCTGTTGGAGAAGAATCAAAGCCAGATGAGGAATTAGACCTTACTGTAACAGACAAACCCTGCACTGTAAGAGAAGATTGCGAAGATGAAGATGCAATCTGCTCAAAAGGAATATGCAAGATACTGCCGAAAGAAGTTGTTGAAGAAGAAGAGATAATAGTTGAGACTATTGAAGCAGAAATTCTTCCTGAGACCGAAGAAACACCCGAAATCCAGACAGAGCCAGAGAAAGAGACAGAAGAGCCCGAGGAGATTGAGGTGTTGGTCCCTGTTCCTGATGAAGAGCCGATCAAAGAGCTAAAACAAGAAGAGCCTGTTGAGGAAGAGCCTGCAGTTGAAAAACAGGAAGAGCCCGTTGAAGAGGAAACTAAAGAGATAGAAGAGCCTGAAGAGATACTTCCTACTGGAAGCGTGGTCTATGATTTAGAGTCTTATGGTTTGCTTACTGGTCTTGTGTCAAAAGAGAGAGAATGCGATACAGATAAGGATTGCGGAGAGAACAGGGGCTGTGATATGTATGAAGGAAAATGTCACTGCAAAGGCGGCTATTTCGACTGCAACGGCGATGGAGATGGCAATGATAAGGATGGCTGCGAATCAAACGATCCTACCTGCGGCGGAAGATGGGAAGCATGCAAGCATGAATGTATGCCTAACCAGGTTTGCATAGAAGAGCTTGGGCATTGCGAGTGTGAAAAAGGCTATTATGATTGCGATGGAGATTGGGAAAACGGTTGTGAATCAAAAAAGGAATGCTTTGGCTGTGACAGTGATTCAGACTGTGCTCCTGGCAGGTGCTCAGAGTGGGATAACTCAGTTGTTAAGTTTGCGTGTGTTGAAGACTTCTCATACATGGAAGACAAGTTTGTTGTCTCTTTTTCAGGAGGCTGCAACATAAAGGCCACAGGGGGCACAGAGAGCTATCTTACGTTTGATATGTGGGGCAGTGAAGCAGATGACCTCAGGCGTAGTTTTAAGGATGATGGTGGCTGGTGTAAGACAGAGATTGAAGGCCTTCTGAAGCAGAGGAAAGAGCTTGAAAATTCGCTTAATCAGGAATTCCTTGAATGGTTCTTTGAAGAATATGTAGCAGAGTCTCCTGAAAATTGGGAGCAGCATATTTCTGGGATTTTCTCATCTTACTGGAGGTTTGTAGACAACGCAAGAGAGCTTCATGAGATGTCTAAATGCCTTGATGAGACGATTGACCTGGAATTGATAGATATCACCTATAAAAGTGAATATGGCGAGATGCATTATTGGGAAGAATGGAAAAAGCTGGATGGCGAGCAAATCTTGACTCCTTATATGCAGATCTGGGTTTTCCCGACAAAAGACTTCATAAAAGAAGAATTCAGGATAGCCATGGCAGAAGGAAGGATGCCTGGTGATGGCAAAGAGCAGGCAGGTCCCAGCCCGAAAGAGATTGAAGAGCTCAAAAAGAACGAGAAAGTGATGAAGAAAATTAATGATTTAAGCAATAAGTACGGCGGCAATGCTGATTTCCTTATTGAGGTTAAAGATGAGCAGGAGACATTATTCAAAGCATTGCTTAGGATTAATCCAGAAGATGTGTTTGAATTTAAGGTTGTCAATGCAGAAAATCCTTATGGTGAAGAGCCTGATGTAAATGTCGAGATTGATTTTGATTTCATGTATGATACAATAAAATCATTTGAGCAGGAAGGGCAGATTGAGAGCCCTGAATGGGCAAAGGCACCAGGGCAGCCGATAAAGAATATTGTAAAGGGAGGCATGATGTTTACAAAGATAACCTCTGCAATTGTTACTGGCACAATTAAAGTAAGTCCGATAACAGCCACTCCGACAGTTCTTGACTTCCTGAAGCTAATGATGGGCGGGTCAATGGAATAGAACTACCACTTCTTATATTTCCTTTCAAGAACATCGCTCTTAATCCTATCTCCAAATCCTCTTACGCCAACAATAAAATCGAATTTTTCAGCATATTCTAAAGATAATGCAGCCCTTATCAGGTCAATCGGGGAGGCCAGTTCTCTTGTTTTTTCGTATCTCTTCAGTTCCCGGGGATATTTCGCAAGGATATCCTGGAGGTCAGAGATGGATTTTATATTCAGGCGTTTTACCTCATGGGAAAGCCTGTAGAATTTCCTTTCCTGGCTTTTGTCCCATTCTTCATCCCAGTCAAAGAATTCTTTAGAGAACTGGAAAAGATGCAGCGCAGTGATGCTGTCATCATGCTTCTGCTCTACCATCTTGTTGAAGCCTTCATATATCTCCTCGAAAGTCGAGTCTGCAACTTCAAACATCCCAGAAAGAGAGAACATCTTTCTCAACAGGGCTTCGTTTTTCTCTTCTTTTGTAGCTTTGTAGTTAAGGTAGTGCTCAATCTCAGCCCACGCTTCCTGGAGCACAGTCCTTATCTGTATCTCGCATATCAGATCCCCTAAGTCAGAATATTCCACAAACTTCAGCCTGTGTTTAGGTATCTTGACAAGCATATGCACGCTTATGTATCCAAACTGGTCAAATTTCTTTGCAGTCCTCTTATCAGTCACTTCAATGACCTCAAACTCTTCTTTTATGAGCTTTTTAATTTCCTGCACCTGAGAGAGGAAAAGGCACACAATCCTGCATCCTGCAATGTCAGTGCATTCCCTGAACGGGTCATCGTAGTTTTTCCTGTCAATCTTCTCAAAAAAGCTAGTATAATCTTTAACTCTCTGCTTAAACGAATGAATTCTGATCCCGTTATGCTCAATAGCTGAATTAATTATCTGCGTGACAAGATGAATAAGCCGCTCGTATCTTTTTCTTCTCTCATCAAACTCACTCCTCAAATCAACAGTGTCATATTTCTCGTCGGGCATAGAAACTGAAAAGTCATTTGGGTTTAAAAAAATATAGAAACTGAAAAGAATAGAATAAACTAGTATAGAAAATAAATTTTTGGCCTAGAACCCTCGGTCTCCTCCGAGTATTCCTCCAAGGACTTCTCCGCCAAGGCCTGCCACACCTTTTGATTCGCCCCTGTGCCTTCCTGTGGCAGCAGATATCCTGTCCGCTAATCTTGAGAACGGAAGGCTCTGGAGATATACTTTTCCAGGCCCGGTAAGTGTTGCCAGGAATATGCCTTCTCCTCCGAACAGGGCATTCTTGAATCCTCCTATAAATTTGATGTCATAGTCTATACTTGGTTTGAAACCGACAAGGCAACCTGTATCCACTCTAAGAGTTTCTCCGGCTTTAAGATCTTTTTCGATAATTGTGCCGCCTGCATGGACAAACGCTTTTCCTTTTCCTGAAAGCCTCTGCAATATGAATCCTTCTCCTCCGAACAGACCAGCGCCAAGCCTTTTTGTGAAAGCAATATCAAT
Organism: Candidatus Woesearchaeota archaeon; assembly: GCA_016934775.1. GTDB lineage: Archaea > Nanobdellota > Nanobdellia > Woesearchaeales > GW2011-AR15 > JAFGSP01. Next base: position 11,115 of record JAFGSP010000011.1, read on the forward strand.
CTCAATGCCTTCGGCAGCGCATAAGAATGAGTCTCTCTGGCATATGAACTCACCGCCCAGCTTTTCCATATCAAGAGGAATTATCTTTCCGGGATAAGGAGCTGCAAAAGCTACTTTGCCCTTGCCTTTTCCTGTCTGCATGTAAGATGTTATGAAAAACCCGTCTCCTGAGATCATCCTCTTTAGGCCTTTCCATATGCCGCCAGCTTTTGTCTGCATCTCTATGCCTGATTCCATGTACAAAAGAGCGCCTGCTTCAGCCCTCACTGCCTCGTCTTTGTCAAGCTCTATCTCAACTAATTGCATGTCATCTCCATATAATTTATAGTCAATTTCCACTTTTAACACCTCATATTTCATAGACAATTACATTTAAATATAAAAACATAATTTTTTTTGGAATGACAACACTTACAGTATTTAGTTCTATTTTGTCTGAAAATCAGAATGATTTTTTTGATCTTAATCTTCCTTCTCTTGATGATCTATCTCAGGTTCCTGTTTTTGAGAGGAATCTTAGGGAACAAAAGAATATCCCCACAATTCTTGATGGGCTTGCTCATGTTGAATTAGGACTTAATTATGATGAAGATAATTGTAGGATATACACATTACATTGTGTATATGTACCTCTTATAAGAAAT
>JAFGSP010000127.1 GCA_016934775.1 Candidatus Woesearchaeota archaeon
AAAAATAATAAATTATTTGAGTGGGGGGCTACTTTGTGAGGAAGCAGCACTTGGGACGAGACTCCTCGTGTTCCTGTATAACGATCAGGATCACCCCCTTCATGATTGTAAGCGGAATAAACCGTTTTATTAGAGAAAGAATATATTGCAGATACAATAGGATTATATGGGTTATCCCTCTCACAAAATGCCAACGTTATGCATGCCTGCGGAATTATCGGAACATCAATATGGGCTCTTTTTGCAACTGCCCATAAGTAGAGCGCATCCATATAATTCTTTGTACCATCTAAAGGATTTGCGTGCACTACATAATGGGCATTAGGGTTGATAACAGATACCTCAGTATTTCCGAGATTATCCAATCCATGCTCAATCCTTAATGCAGTATCTAATCCAATTTCATTTATAGTTTTAGTTAAAATCCCGGTCGCAACATTTGATAAGGTCCTGTCAAATATATAAGTGGCATGGCTATTTCCGAATGTTGCGTTTTTTAGACTGGTTTCCGCCATAATCTGCTCTAGCGAACAGCCAGAAACAATACCTTCAATAGTCTTTGTCGGGTCACAGAAAAAAGTGCCTAAAATTGAGGCAGCTTTTATTAAGGCCTCATGGATTGCTCTGATCTCATCCCCAGATAGTTGTCCCATAAAACTGGAAAAAGAAAGTTATATATTAAGATAACTCTCCTTCTCAAATATGTCTCGGATATGAAACCTAGCTCTAAGAAACTAGTCAATGTGGTTTTTCATAACTAAAAGAGTGCATGCTCAGTAGTTACTACCGTATCTCATCTCCTTGCGGATCAATGGGTGTTCACTTAATCATCGCATGCACAATAATAGAATTATTTAATACTTTATAAAAAGATTTGCACATAATTTCAGCCAAACATATGGATATAATCTTCACCCTCAAGGTTCTCTTCTTCCTTAACCTTGTCTATGGCCCTTACAAAGTCACTCTCTTTGATTTTGATCCTGTTTTCTCTTATGGCGAAATATCCTGCTTCAGTGCAGACAGCCCTTATCTCAGCCCCGGAAAAATTTTCCATCTGGTTCAATATCTTTTCTTTGTTAGTCTTTTCTAATGACATGTCTTTTATATGGATGTTGAATATTTCCCTTATTCCGTCTTTGTCTGGCAGAGGCACCTGTATTAACCTGTCAAGCCTTCCAGGTCTTGTGACAGCAGGATCAAGTATATCTCTTCTATTGGTACAGCCGATTATCTTCACATTCCCTAAAGGTGCAAAACCATCTATCTCTGCCAGCAGCTGCATGAATGTTCTTTGGACTTCTCTTTCTCCGGAAGTTCCGATATCAACCCTTTTTGCAGCCAAAGCATCCAGTTCATCTATGAAAACAATAGAAGGCGCCTTTTCTCTCGCAAGCTCAAAAATCTCTTTCACAAGCTTAGCGCCTTCTCCAATGAATTTTTGGACGAGTTCCGAACCCACGACCTCGATGAATGTGCTATCTGTAACATTTGCTACTGCCTTTGCCAACAAAGTCTTTCCTGTACCCGGCGGGCCATATAATAACACTCCCTTAGGTGGCTTAATACCAATTCTTTCAAACAATGCCGGTTTTTTCAGAGGAAGCTCAACAACTTCCCTTATCTCCTGTATTTGTTTATGGAGGCCGCCTATCTGCCTGAATGAAGTATCAGGCTTTTCAAGGATGACAAACTGCTCGACATTAAATCCTTTTGCTCTTGAGAACTTCTTTATTATGTTGAGGTTTTTTTGGTCGACAAGCACAGAATCTCCTGCCTTAAGATCATATACAGTATCTGATATGCATACAAAGAATTGATTGCCATTAGGAACTTTTATGATAGCGTTTTTATCAAGGACTTCCCTTACCTCACACATCATTAGGGGAGGCGTCCTCAGCCTGTCGATTTCGTTCTTCAGATGGTTGACTGTATCCTTCAGGATGCGGTTCTCCTCTTCAAGTTCTGTTATGTTGGAAGAATAAGAAAACATCATACTTGCTATTTCTTTACTGCTATCTCCATCCATCAGGACAAGGGATAGAAAATTGATTAATAAAGCTTTTGGAAGTACCCTGTCATATCACAAATTTTCCTTTCTCAAGGATAGTAAATTTTTTGTTGTTTTTATCCAACCCATAGAGGTCCAGCTTCTGTCTTGGAGCATCGATGACAACATCCATATGGTATTCGGTCGCAGCGTCCGGCTCAAAACCAGAACCGAATGCAACATGTATCATATTAGCTATTTTTTCATTAATTATAAGATAATCGCACAATTTGGCTTTTGGGTTAGTGTTTATAGCAAACTCGCCAATATTGTTGAAATTGTCTTTTTTCAGTTTGATAATTTCAGGGCTGAGGCTCTTGTTCTTCTCCTGCTCGAGGATATTTTTCCATGCTTCTTTTTTCTTTTTCCTGAATGCGTCTACAACATCTTTAGTTCCTGAGAGTATCTTATAGCTGTTGCCATATGCTTCAGCTATAAGCGGAATTTTTGCGCTTAATGTGTAGCTTCTGTCTATATTTATCACAACATCCCCCACAATCCTGCCTTTCACATAAGCAGGAGTAGTAAAAGCTTCTCCTCCAGGGATATTGGCCATCCTTCCAGTTTTCTTTCCAGTCTCTTTCAAAACCCTTGGATGTACAATTGTCCTGACATCAGAATCGCTTCCCATTATGCTGCGCCTTTTCTTATTCTTAATCAGACCGACTTCAAAATCACAGCCATTCTTAATGTTGCTTTTTACAATCACTTTATCTGATTTTTTCAGCAGATCAGCAATCTGCTTGTTCCTCTTTCTCATAAGGGCATAATCTACCAATGAGCTTTCAATCAGTTTGTCAATCGGCACCGTTGAAGTGAACGCGACTCTGCTTAACGGCGGCCTGTCTTCGAGGCCTGCCTGAGGATACCAATTGAACTTATAGATTATTCCGCCAGGAGAGTTCCACTTGGTTTTATTGTTCTTTGTAGGATATCCGATCTTTTCTCCAAAGAGGTGTTTGCCATGATATCCTTTTGCAGATATGAAAAAGCTTGCCTGCGGGATTTTTATACGTGATAGATCAAGGGCATCTGACAGTTTTTTGTATTTTTTGAAGACAAGCAGATTCAGATTTTTTTCCAGTTCCATACCTATTAATGTGGTCATCAGCTCTGATATTTTTTCAGGCATCTGCCTTAGACTCTCTCTTACAGTAGATGATTTAAGAGAAATGCTCTTGCACTTATTTTTTGAAGAAAGGAACATGCTGTAGCAGATAGCATAAGAGTCAAGATAATCTTGTAATGGGAGTGTGAGAAATTTTTTATTTGGGATGAGCACAAACCCAATCCCCAAACATTCTGATTTTTTTAAAGCATATACATTTTTGACTATTGAATCTGTGGTTTTTTTTAGTTTTGACTGCATAAAAGGCTTGAACCACGAAGTACTATAGTTTAGGTTGATAGTTCCTTTAAACTGATTTTTTTCAGCTTTGAGAATTAAATCAGGGCGGTCAAAGAATTTATTAAAGCCTTTTATTTCAACAGAATCGAGGAATTCTTTCAGCGCTTTTGTCTTTGTGTTTTGTTTTTTCTTCTTTAGGTCTTCATAACAATCCCAGACATCAAACAACAATTCATGACTTTTTCCTTTATGTCCAAAAGAGACATTAACATCTATTCCCAAGTCATCAGCAGCTCTTGAAAACGGTGCCATGGAGAAAAATGCTTTTTTGTTTACATCTCCATAGATAAAGATATTTTTTACTTTTGTCTTTTTGAGTTCTCTCTTGTAATATGATACTGCTTTGTTGAATTCCTGGAGGTTGTATCTCATCTTTTGATTACCTTTAATCCCTTACTTGATTTAGTCAGCACTTCCAGCTTTCCCTTTCTTATTACCATAGTATCCTCTATCCGTATCCCATATTCACCAGGCATATAGATGCCAGGCTCTATTGTGAAAGCCACGTTTTCCTGAATCTGTGTCTTGTCTTCAGAATACAAAGAAGGTGACTCATGTATGTCCAGGCCGAGGCCGTGGCCGAGCGCATGGATAAACAACTCAGCCTTATCACCCAAAATCTCTATTGAAAGATTATACAGTTCAGAGAACTTCTTTTTTTGAAGAGCAGCCTTTTCACATTTAGTTATGGTTTCAAGAATAAGATTATAATCATCAAGCTCTTTTTTTGTCGGCTTGCCTACATAGAGCATTCTTGTCATGTCTGAGCAATATCCGTTATATCTTGCTCCAAAGTCAAGCATCAGAAAACCATTTTTTATATTTCCGGCAGGCACATAATGCGGCTGGCTTGTGCCTTCTCCTGATGCTACTATCGGAGGGAATGCAAGCTCACAACCGGCTTTTCTTATCTCTTCTTCGATAAATGAGTTTAGCTCCGGCTCGGTCTTGAATTTAAAATTTCTGCATAACTTGCTGAATATATTATCAGTCACATTACAGGCCTTTCTTATGCAATCCAGCTCTTCTTTTTCTTTAATCATCCTTATCGCAGAAAGGATCTTTGACAGATCAACATATCTGCCTTTTATTTTTCTTCTAAGCCGCTTGTATATCCTTACAGTGATATTTCCTTCTTCAGTGCCTATCTTTGCTATCTTCTTTTTTTTCAGTAAATAGGCCAAGGTTTCAAGCATCTTCCTCTTTTTCTCTGCCTTATGCACATTTAACCCAGACTTAGTAGCCTTTTCATATTCCATCTCCGGAACTAATAAGAATGCTGACCTTTTCAGTACAGCCAGGATGCCTATTCCAGAATAGCCTGTAAAATAGATCATATTTGTATTTGGTTTCTCATCAAGAGAAAAGATAAGGCTGAGACCAATTTTGTTCTTATTCATCGCTTTCTGAAGTTTTTTGATTCGCATCGAGAGAAGATTATGCACGAGCCTTAATAAATATTTTTATTAATCTTAAAAAAACAAGAGGATAATACCTTTTTATAATCCTTTGAATTCTTTTCTTGTATGAATAAAGTTGAATTGCTGCTGCCGGCAGGTAACATAGCCTGCCTGAGGGCCGCTGTTGCTAACGGTGCAGATGCAGTATATCTGGGAATGGCCAAGTTTAATGCCCGACAGTCTGCTAAGAATTTTGATGAGAAAAACATCTTTTCCGCTATAAAATATTGCCATGACAGAAATGTTAAAGTATACATTACTTTTAACACATTGATCAAGAACCCAGAGCTTGATGAATTCTTCAGATCAATGAGTATTGCATATCAGGCAGGAGCAGACGCATTTATAATCCAGGATAAGGCCTTCATTCCCCTAATTAAGTCAAATTTTCCAAAAGTTGAGATCCATCTCTCTACACAAGCAGCAGTTATGAACTCGTATTCTGTCCCAGATAATGTAGACCGGGTAGTGCTGGCAAGAGAGCTCACAATTGATGAGATCTCTAGTATATCAAAAAAATATAGAACCGAAGTGTTTGTGCATGGCGCATTATGCTTCAGCTACAGCGGATTATGCCTTTTTTCATCCATCACAGGAGGGAGGAGCGGGAACAGGGGAAGATGCGCGCAGCCATGCAGGAAAAAATACAATAACAAATACATCCTCAGCACAATGGATTTCTGTCTTATTGAAAAAATACCTGAGCTAGTTGAAGCAGGCGTGGCAAGCTTCAAGATAGAAGGCCGGCTTAGATCTCCTTTGTATGTTGGAACAGCAGCAAGGATTTATAGGAGATATATTGATAGGTATTATGAAGGGAAGACAGGTGTTGAGGAAAAAGATATAGATGACCTGTTGCTGTCATATAATAGGGGATTTACACAAGGGTTTGCGTTTTCAGATAAGGTTCTAGGGATTAGTAATCCGATGAACCGCGGCCTGTTTATAGGGATGGTCCGGGATAGGAAATTAAAGCTTAAGAAACCACTGAAAAAAGGAGAAGGAGTGGCTATCTGGTCAGGAGATGTTGTTTCTGGATTTAAGGTTGCAAAAATATTCATAGAAACAGGAGAAACAGAGAGCGCATCTGTAGGAGATACAATACATCTTGAGAAACAGTTTAATGATTTTGACAAAGTATTCAAGACATCTTCTCCGGACTTAAAAGTCGAGTTGGGAGACGAACTCAATATTGAGCCATTTGCTCTAAAAAACACCAAGATTCATCTTCCTGAAATCAAGGAAAAGCATCCAACTCCAGGTTATAAAATATTTGCCAAAGCT
>JAFGSP010000128.1 GCA_016934775.1 Candidatus Woesearchaeota archaeon
CTCCCTTTATCTTTTCTTTGGCAAATGTTTTTTTGATCTGCCTTATGCATCTCTCTATTGTCTTCTCTTCGTTCCTGCACGGAAGGATGACTGAAACAAACACCATAGAAAAAAGAATAAGGAAAGGATATATAAATTTAGATAAAAAATTACTTCGCCAGCTCCTTCTTGAGATTTTCAATAATCTCGACAGGCGTCGGATCGACATTGTATTCCAATGCCAGGAAATATCCTGTATAAGTTCCCATCCAGATTGCGGTAAACAGCCTTGTCAGGAAATTGTCTCCTGTTATTGCTATCTCTGTCAGGTTTGCTTTGTATTTCTTTGCAAGGTTCTTGAATACCTTTATCCTTTTTTTGATCTTTTCATGGTCCTCTGTATCGCTCAGCAGGATAGTGTGGAACTCTCCAGTCATGTTCTGGTAGCCGCAGATCTCATTGTGGTTGAACTCAGACCATGTATTGTAGAATGCATGTATCTTTGCGTTCTCATTGATGTCTGTCTTCCATTTTTCAGCAACGCAGAATATCTGCTGCGAAGAGTATATTATAGGGATCTTGTCTTTTAGTTTCACAGCAAGCTCTTTTGCAGCGTTTTCTATCTTATCTTTATTTGACTTAAGCTGCGATATTGTTTTCCTGATCTTGTCCTCATTGTTGTCTATGACGCCGGAATATGCCAATATATTAAGTATCGGAAGGAATAAGAATGGTGTTGAAAGCCTTGGCTGGATTCCTGAAGGCACCTTTACAATAGGGTTATTGTTCATCTCAGAAAGCTCTTCGAGCTTCCCTCCTGAGCATATCGCTATTACTTTGCATCCTCTCCTTATGGCAGACCTGTATGCAGAAACAGTCTCTTCAGTGTTGCCTGAATAGGAGATTGCGAACACCAAGGTCTTTCTTGAGACAAATGCAGGAAGGGTGTAATCCTTAATAACATGGATCTGGACAGGAACATCCTGGAGGTAGACTTTGAGCAGGTCTCCTGTGAATCCGCTTCCGCCCATGCCTATCACCACTATGTTATCTACAAATTCTTTAGGCGTAGTGATATCATCTCCAAGAGTTAAGGCTTTTTCCATCATCTCAGGGAGCTCTCTCAAGACTTTGATCATATTGCCTGAATCAACTGACATTTTTCATCACCTGGATTTTGCCAAATATCCGCTTTTATTTAAATCTTGGTTTTTGAGAAACATCATAAAGCAGCTTCAATCAATAAAGTCTATGGCAGTTATAGTAGGTGAAAGATTGGTCTCAATATATTCCAGAATTATATTGAGTGCCTCATCGTTTGTCACAAACGGAGGCTGCTCAGGATTGTTTATTACATCTGTGAGATCCCTGACAAGATATGTGTTGAAACCTCTTGCAGACATTGGTATTATACCTATCTGCCGCTCGATTATGCATATATTGGCATGCACGCCTACGTATATTATGTTTTCATAGGCTTCCTCTTTTAGGAAGCCAGATATCTCGTTGGCATTGTCAGAGATAAGATCTTCAGGAAAAATTGTTATTGAGCTTATCTGCTTTTTCGGAGGCCAATTTCCATCACTTGGTCCATCGCAGCTTCCTTCAATTAGCCTTGGTTTAGGGATCTCAATATCTCTATAGCCATCAAACCTGTAGCTGAACATGCTCTCCCTCTGTTCATAATCCCTATAGTAATCCATGGTGTCTGAAGGCGCGTGTATGATTTGGATGCCTTTGAGCCTTGCAATCTTTAGGATATAATCAATCTTTTTTGCTAATTCTTTCGTCCTTTCAAAAGAAGTCCTACATCTATGGGTATCCCACATATCCACTACAATAATTGCTGTCTTTTCAACAGGTAGGCTCACGTCCTTTAGAATAGTTTTGGAAGTATTATCTGTACTTTCTATTGTTTTGGCTTTGAGTTCTATATTTTTCTGTTCAGGCAGAGCGTTGATAGCTATGACTATTAGTAGAACAACTATTGCATCCATTACATATGATTGTTTTCCCATATTTTTTAAAATAGAAATTTATTCAGATTCAGAAAACTGGAGAGCTCATCCCTCAGTTCAGTCGCATCTGCCTTTACCATGCCTGCGTAGTCTTTTGATTTGCTCCTGAACAGGAATTTGTCAAATATTGTCCTGATAAAGGTGTATTCTGCTCTCGCTTCCCATTTTCCCCTCATGTCGCTGAGGACAAAAGCGTCTATGACTATCTTTACTTTTCCCTTGTTTAGCTTGACCTTGATGTTGTCAATCTCTTTTTCGATCTCAGTCATATCTGAGATGCTGAGCCAGACCTGGACCTCGAGCTTGTTGCTCTTCACCTGCTTGAAAGGCCTCAGCCTCAGGTTGAGGGACATCCCTTTTTCAGTTCTTGACTCCTTGTGGCCCATAATGTGCTTTGTGTATCCTTTTTTCTTAAAGAAAGAGTCGATCATGACAAGCAGGTCCGGCATATTGAATATGCCCTGGTAATTGACCTGCATACCAAGCGCAATATGTAGTATCTCATCCCTATTCATGTTGGTGCATCCACCTGCAGAGGTTTATTGTTCATCTTTCATACATAAATTTGTTAAGATTAAGGTAGCCCGCAAGCTCTGCCTTGAGTTCATTTGTGATATGCCTGCAGACATTTTCCCAGTAAGCGATCCTTGATCTTGCTAGGTAATGCTCATATATGACTTTAAACAGGAAGAAAACCGGCCTGTCAGCAGGCCATTGGCCGAAGTATTCAGTCTGGATGAACGCATCAAGCACTATGGAAAGCTTGCCCTGGTTTGTCTTTATCTTGACGCCATCGACTTCTTTTTCTACTTCTTTGAGCTCATTGGCATATATCCACTGCCTTGTCTGGAGCCTCACATAAGCATCTGTCTTCTTGTAATATTCTGATTTGACGTGGACATACCTGCCCTTTTCAGTATCATACTGCTCATCAAAGATGATCTTTTTATCCCATCCCTTTGTCCTGAAATATTTGTCCATTATCCTGAATACTTCTTTCATGCTGAAGAGCCCTTCGAAATTGAGCTGCTGTCCAGCTACTGGGATATAAAATTCAACTGATGGCGGCATTTTTTATTGAAGTATAATTGATTTTTTAATATGCATTACTTGCAGTCTCCATCTCCAGATATTTTTTTACGTCTGTCATGAAATCATACAGGTAATAGTCAAGGTAGTCAAAATATTTCAGCAGGTTTTCATGATAAAGGATCTTGTTGTTGAGGAAGGTCTCTATCTGCTTCAGCCCTGGTCCTTTTTCAAAATCACCGTCATAGTCTGTCATATAGCCTCCGTTGATGATTATCTTAGCCCTGGCTTCTGTTAGTGTCTTCACATGGCCGTTCTTGATGACTTCAACCGGCTTTGCTTCCCAGACCCATATCTCAGGGAGAAGCATAAACATGGCATAAAAACTGATTTTCTTCCTTCCTTCCATCTTGTATATCTTATAAGGC
>JAFGSP010000129.1 GCA_016934775.1 Candidatus Woesearchaeota archaeon
ACAAGAACCGCTCCGAGCCCTCGCTATCCTCGTCCTCACCTCTGCAAAAACTAATGGTTTTTGCGAGTGTTCGGAGAACATAACAGTCGTTATGTTCAATATGACTACGACTAAAACGGAATTATAAAAAGAAGAAGGAACAGTTTTAAGATTGCTCTATTATATAGTCTAGAAGTCTCCTGGTATCTGCGGACATCTTGTCAAGAATTGGATAATTATTTTCCACAGCTTCTCTAAGAATACGTTCATTTGCAGAATAAACAAGTATATTTTGACATCTTCCTTTAAGTGATGTTGCAACTTCCAACCAACCATCTAATTCATCCAATATTGTCCAATCAAATGATTCCGAGGGTATTGTATTATAACCGTCGTACAAAAAAGAAGTGATAGTTGCGTAACCATGAAATATACCACTTATTCGTTCTAAGTGTTTCTCAACATCAATAACTAGCAATATATTTATCATTAATATTGAACTTAATTAACATCTATATTTATGTTTTCTTGTAAATTGTTCCTTTTCTTATCGTGCGTCTTTATTGCTCCAAAGAGCCTGATAAACTTTAATTTGGGTTTTAGTCTCCGTCATACTCCTCCGCTCAAGTGACGCCTTCGCTTTGCTCAGTTGCACTTGTGCTCGATTCTGGCAGGAGGGGGTTTTGTGAGGGTAGATTACCTAACCGCTCTCAAATTTGTGCTCGGCTCGAGAACATAACAGTCGTTATGTGCAATTGAAAAAGGGCAAAGAACTATTTAGGGCAAAAACGTCTATTGCTCGTCTTTAGTGTATAAATCGAGCAAAATTATCTTATCTTCTTCTTTAAGATAAGCATAAGAAAGTCGGTATGGATGAATATAAAGCTCTCTAGTGCCTTTTCGACCAAATCTCATAGGCTTTCCAGCTTCAGGATTATCTTTCAGCTTTTCTATTTGCTTGAATAACTTCTCTTTAATTTGATTATTCTTTATTTTTGAAAAGAGCTTCTTGAAAGACTCATCAAAAGCAACAATCACCATGATTTCATCTTTTTCAGGAAGTCATCTGCACTCATTTCAGTGAATTCGCCTTTTTCATATCGCTTCCAAGCTGCTTCTGTTCTTTTGGCAAATTCCAAGTCTTCTTTTAGAGATTCATCTAATTTTGTTGCTTTTTTAATAATAAGCTGATCTTCGTTCCTAATTACAAGTAGTTTTTCTCCTACTTCAAATTCGCTTCTCAAATCGTTAGGGATAACAATTTGGCCTTTTGTACTCATTCTTGTAATTGCGACATCCATTATATTCACCTTTAGTAAGATTAATCTTACCAGATATATAAATTTATCGTTTTTGCCCTAATTCTATTCTTTTTCTAGATGAATTTGCCCTTTTTCAACTCTTGCGCTCGCACGACAAGCGTGCGTGCTCAGTCCTTCCAGAGGGAAATCTGTGAGGGTAGATTACCTATACTCACTTACGTTCGTAATACTCAAGCATTGCTTGAGATAACCGCTCTCAGGTTTCCGCTCGTCAGAATCTCACAACAGGACGTTATGTTCAATTTTTGTAAATTCCTCTCTATTTAAGGGCAAAAATCACAAGATTTAAATATTAAATGGTATTTATTGATACCATGACTACACAAATTAATATCAGGATGTCAGATAAATTACTCAAATCAGCACAACAACACGCTAATGAAATGGGCTTTGGTAATGTTCAGGATTTCATTAGAGAAACGGTAAGAGAAAAACTTTTCGAAGAACCTAAAGTTTCCAAGGAAGAATTGTCTCTTGTTAAAAAACTGATTAAAGTAAGTGAAGAAAAGAATTTGTATGGAACTGAGGAAGAATTGTTTAAAAAGTTGAGGAGTTAATATGGATTACACTCTGAAACCCTCCAAATTCTTTTTGGAACAACTAGATGATATTAGTAGTGAATCGAAAAAATTAATTGATAAAAAACTTCAATTAATAAAAGTAAATCCCTTTAGATATAAACGTATTAAGGGATATCCCTTATTTCTGTTTAGAATTAGATTTGAAAATGAAAGAAAAGAAAAAAGAGTAATTTATTTAGTTGATAAACCAGATGTGAACATTTTGTGCATATTAGATCGTGATTCTGAATATAAGGATTTAAGAAATTTCTTAAAGCGTCATGGATATTTGTGATTTTTGCCTTGATGGTTGTTTCTATGTCAAATCAAGAAAGCAGAAATACTCATTGCATTCGTAAAGTTCAACAAGTTGAACAAATCCCCCCTTTAGGGTTGGGGATGGTGGGATTTTCAGCATTTTCATTAAAGCTATTCAATCAGAGTTTATATCTCAGATAACATCCAAAACAGCAATATTCAAATATTTGATATACATTACTCTTTTAATGGACAAGCCTGTTTCTGAATCCAAGGGGCAATATGTGGTCATCACTTTTCCATCCTGTAGTTCTGTTGATGATATCAAAAAGAATATAGACTGGATGTTTGATGTAATAGGGAAACAAGAGTATTCAAAAGTCCTTGTGGATATGACTTCCACCAAGAAAAAGTTCAGGGTTGAAGAGCTTTGGGATATTGCATTGAGCATTTGGGACAAAGGAATCAGGCATCCGAAGATTGCTTTGGTCAGTTCCAGGGAGAGCGCATATGATGAAAGGTTCTTTCAGCACATGATGCAGGAATTTGACATCAACCTTATACGATTTACCCTTGACAAAGAAGTGGCTGTTGAGTGGCTTAATGAGAAAGAATGATTTCTGATTTTTATTAGTTTATACTACTAAATAGAAGTCAAGTTTAAATATTTGCTATTGTTCCCTTTTTAAAACAAGGTGATGATAGTGAGTATACTACAGAACTTAAGGAATGATCCTGAGAGATTTGATATTTCCTATTGTGTAACTTCAAATTTGATTTACCAGAAAGCTGCTTTAGATTCGGGTCCGGACTTTGTTACTATACGGTGTTCTGGTGGTGAAATGAGTGAATTATATGAAGGACTGAAGCGCGTTGTTGAAGATTATGCCAAAGAAAATAGTCTTATTTTTAGGGGTAAAATTCCCAGACATGGAACATCTCCTTTAGATAGAACTGTGGAAAAGGGAATGGAATATTTCTTTGAAGGAACCGGTCATACTTCTATCATTCTTGAAATAGAATGCACAGGTATTATAGGGCTGAGGGGAATTAATGACGGAGGCAAATATATTGCCAAAAAAGTGGCACGCTACATTGCTAACGAAGCAGGAGTGGGAATTGACGGGCTTGAGTGACTCCTGCCTTTTTCTATACTTTTCAAACAAAAAAATTTATATATAACACCTGCGTAAGATGTTGGAATGTCAAATAAGAGCGCAGACTACTTTCTGAACCTTCTCGTAGTAGTGGTTGTAGTAGCTGTGCTCGTGGCTTGAGCAGGGAGATAGTCCGACTCAAGCGCGAATTCTATATTTTTTCCTGATTTTTCTGGCGTTCTGTTTCGGCCTATTTCACTTGCCCGGAGGAAAAAAATGGAAGAAATGAATGGAGCAGAAGTGCTTGCCAGAAGTCTGCAGGACTTAGGAATAAAACACATATTTGGATACACAGGAGCTGCAATCGCCCCTGTGTATCATGAGTTGGGAAAATATGGGATAGAGGATATCCAGAACAGCAATGAGCAAAGCGCAGCATTCAGCGCAGCCGGATATTCAAGGTCCAGCGATAAGGTGGGAGTGGCTATTGTCACGTCAGGCCCGGCCATCACGAATACGCTCACTGCAGTATCAGATGCGTATTGCGACAGCATACCTATGATTGTTATAGCGGGCCAGGTGCCGGAGCATAAGCTGGGCACGGATTCTTTCCAGTATATTGATCTGACATCAGTATTTGGCGGAGTCACAAAACGTATATTAGTGCTGTCAAATGACCAGGACATAGAATCAATAATAAAAGATGCTTATTACTATGCTTCATCTGGAAGACCCGGGCCGGTTGTCATTGATTTCCCGCTGAACAAGCAGCAGAAATCCCATCCGTATCAGGGCAGGGATATTGAGCATTTTGCCCGGACATATAACGAAGAGCACCATCTTAGCCCTGAGCAATGCAGGGACTTCTTTGACCTGTTGAAAAAATCAAAAAATCCCCTTCTCTACATAGGTGGCGGGCTTAACTCTTATGATGGAAGCAGGGCTATAAGGGAATTCAACACCCAGTTCAACATCCCTTCTGTCAACACACTGATGGCAAAAGGCGTCATAGACGGAAGAGATGAATTGAATCTGGGGATGCTCGGCATGTTCGGCACACCATATGCTAATATGATAATCCAGGAGAACGATTTTTTCTTTGCCATTGGTGTAAGATGGGATGATAGGGTTGCTGAAAAAGTAGGCTTTGGGCTTGGGTCTGCGATAGCATACATAGATATCAATCCTAAAAAGATGAACCAGATAAGGATGGAGCGGTCTCCTGAATTTACTTTTAGGGGAGATGCTGCTACAGCCCTAGATGACCTGATAAGATATGCAGTAGAGAATGAGGTTAGGCTGGATATAGGCGGATGGCAGGATCATGCAAAGGAACTAAAAAGGACATGGCCTCTTGATTACAACAGAGACGCAACAGAAATACAGGCTGCTGAGGTTATGGACTTGTTATCCGGTTATATTGATGACAATACAAAAATAATTACAGGTGTGGGCAACCACCAGATGCTTGCTGCCCAGTATCTTGATATGCATGGCCCGAAGTCATTCATGACCTCTGGCTCATTTGGGACTATGGGATTCGGGATGCCGACATCTGTGGGAGTCCATTATGCGAATCCTGGGGCAAGGGTTATTGTTGTTGATGGAGATGGCAGCCTTAGGATGAACATGGGAGAACTGCATACAATCGGTGCAGAGAGAAGACTGCCTATAAAGGTGCTTATGCTCAACAACAGGGCTGACCAGATGGTGCAGAACCTTCAGGATGCTGCTTATGGCGGCAATAAAGTAGGCACTGAGAGGAATAGCGAGGTCAATTTTGCTGAAGTTGCCAGGTCTCTTAATTTTGATTATGCCGAACGGGTCACAAACAGGGCAGATCTGCCTTACAGGCTCAGGGAATTCATTGAGGCAGAAGGGCCATGCTTCCTTGAGGTCAGGGTAGACCATGAAGAAGTGCTGTATCCGAAAGTCCCTGTAGGAAAGGCATACAAGGATATGGTTCTCGGGCCGTATATAAGGTACAGGCCCTGATATATTTTCTTTATTTTTTCTCATTTTTCTTACTAAGTCATAGTTAAAAAAATAATCTTTAAATATATGGACCTTATCCAGTGAGGATATGGAGAAAATTTACGTTTTAATAGTTGATGATCAGGATGAGACTAGGCGTCTTTCTAGAACAGTTCTGGAGCTTGGCATTCAAGATAGGAACATGGAAGATACTATTGAGATTCATGAAGCAACAGGCTATGAAACAGGCCTGGATGCATATGATAGAATAAAGCCGGATTATGTCATTAGTGACATTAATTTTAAAGGCTCACCCAAGACAGGAATTGATTTGGCCAACACCTTAGTGTCCGAGAGGAATCACGACGCTAAAAGGATTATGCTATCTTCAGCTGCGAGAATTGAGGAAAAGCAAAAAGCTAGGTTTCAGGGAGAATATGTTATTGTTCCCAATAAATTTGACATTGACCTTGATTTGATTGTGAGTCCTGATAGAGTATGTTGTTCATATAGTCAACCAGCATAAATTTTATTTTTTTCTCATATCTTTTTTTCCTTTTTTCAAGACCAATGCAACCAAACTCCGCCTCTGTGGGAAGACTTCTCAGGAAACTGGGTGCTGTTATGAGCGACTTCGGCACATTGTTCTACGAGGGAGGGCAGATAATGTTGCATGAACCATTTTTCACGACTAATGCCAGGTACTATGTGCGGGAATTGCTGGGCCAGGATATGAAAGCAGAATTCTATGGCTCAGATATCGAGTATATGACTGCTCTTCGCGGTTGGAAGCCTTTTATCGCCATATTCAACCCCTATCTCCGGCCAAGAAGATACGGCAGCCCTAATGAATATATAAATGAGATCAAAGAGATGACTCCAGACACAATGCTTGTAGGGCTATCCCTCAGCCCTGATACTCTTGAAGAATTATGTGGACCTGATTCAGAATCAGTGTATCTTAATCATTATCTCATAATCCATAGGCGAGAAATCTTCCATCCTAAGATTGCAGCCTGGATCCCTATAGACAG
>JAFGSP010000130.1 GCA_016934775.1 Candidatus Woesearchaeota archaeon
CTTGATATTCCGGAATATTTCTTGACAAGAAACAAAACATCATCAGCAAACTTAAAATTACAAAACCTAGTACTATCTCCAGCATATTCAAATAAGATTATTCCCGGATATGATTCATAGGAAGTTACATCAAGTTTTTGTGCAACAAAATCTTCTAACCCTTCTGCACACAAAGCTACTAATTTCACCATATACACAAGGGTTATTCAACGACTTATAAAACTTTGTTTGAGTAATAAAAACTCTACCAGTATACATTTTTCCGAAATGTTTATATATCTTAAACAATAGAGTAATTAATATGACTACATGGACCCCTAAAGTTCCCGGAGGCATAAGGAGCCAGTGGGCGCCTGAAGAGTTCGGGGAATGGAAGACAAGCAACCTCCTCGTATACAGCACCCAGATAAAACAAGTAAGATTAATCCATATCGAGAATGTCTACAGGTACATGCACCATTATTTATATGAAGAAGGCTGGAAAGGGATAAATGGAGGAGACAAGCATTTTGAAGATTTCTATGGCGAATACAGGGATCAGCAAGACCATAAGGAGATAAGGTGGTGGTGGCGTATGGAGAAAAACCCTGGCGGAATTTTCGGGTCTCATCCTTATTTTCAATATAAGGTATATATTGACTGCCTCACTGTCGGCATGAAACGTGTTGAAATAATGTACAAGGGGAAAAAGATAAAACCCTATATGGGTGAATTCCTGATGTGGTTTAATTCCATCCTGGTTTTGGACAAAAATAATTGGTTCAAAAAGCCGCCTGAAGGCAATAGGGTATTGAATATACTCGAAGATTTTTTCCCGAGAATGATATATAAGCAAAGAGTTAGAGAGCAGGAGATTGAGCTGAGAAGATTCTCTGAGAGATTTATTGAAGACGTCAAATTTTTCATAGGGATGAACAGGAACGCTGAGACAAGAGTGCCAATGGAGCCAGAGAACCAGTGGTTCTAGGCATAGAAAGAAACTTTTTTAAATGACTTTTTAATTCCAGACTGTTATGCCTCCGTAGCATAGCAGCTACGCGCTAAAAACAGTGAATTTATCCACTGGTTTGCGGCACGCTGCAAATTGCGGCGGACTTGTAACAGAAGGATTCTGTCATGAGATCCGCAGGTCGAGGGTGCAATTCCCTTCGGAGGCTTTTTTCTTCTTAAGAAAAAAGTCGGAGAAGGTTTTATGAACGACAGTGAGTACACCCTTCGGAGGCTTTTTTTCTAATTAAGATGAGTAATCTAGAACAAATAATCAAGTCAAAATGAATATATTATTAAAAAAAAGTATAAACAAAAAAAATTAATCCAGAAATATCTGATGCCTTATTAAGCTATAATCAGAATTTCTTATGCTTCTGGTAGCAATCTTTGCAGTATACTGGCCTGCCTTCCTGTGGCTTAAAAGGAACTTGGCATTCCTTGCCGCAGTCTGCGCAAACAGCATCGTGCATTTCTCTAGGGCCAAAGCTTCTTCTGAATCCGCCGCCGTGACCGCCTTCTCCGTGTGCCATTTTTTCACCTTTCTGATGTTTGCCTTGAATCCAAAATGGACTCTTGGTATTCCTAGGCGAATGCAGTGCCATATATAAAGCTATTTAATTCTGGGACTGTCTAACAGAAAATAATTTAAATTGAGTTTTATTCCAGAGATTAACTGGGACCTTAGCTCAGCCTGTGAAGACCTGGAGTTTTCCGGTCTTTGGCTTAGGAGAGCACTACGCTGAAGAAATCCTCAATTTGTTCGAAAAGTCAGAGGAACTCTGATACGTAGGTGTCGTGGATTCAAATATCCCAGAGGGAAACAGCAAATCCCTATGGATTTGAAAGTTCCACAGGTCCCACTTATTTTTCTCTGATTTTCGCAATTTTTTTAAATATAGTTCGAATCCAGAGAAGTAAGGGCCCGTGGCTTAGTCTGGCCGCTCGCCAGGGCTGTACCCTGGTAGCTGAGACAATAGAGCGCTCGACTGATAACCAATCAGTCTGATATCGAGTGGTCGTCGGTTCAAATCAAGCCTTTAGAAAAGCCTTGAGGGAAGCACAAAAATCAAAGATTTTTGGCTCCCAAAAATTTGGAAACAAATTTTTGAGGAACAGGTGGGACTTAAATGCAAAGCATTTAATGTCGCACATTTCCAAACCAAAGGTTTATCTAAGCTTATGAAAGTCCGATCGGGCCCATTTTTTTAACAAAAATTATATATTTACTAGATATAACTCTACTCATGAACAAATTCTCTGTTTATGAAATAGAATTACCTGAATATAAAGTGGAAACTACTGATAAACCATCAAAATTAATAACGATCCCTTTCGGGGCAACAATCCCGGAATGGTATGAAAAGAACAAACCGGATTTTAGGAAAATCGGAAAAGAAATAGACAAAATAGTAAAAAAACATTTTCTCAATAAGAATATTGCAATCCGGACCCTTGGTTCCCAGGAACACAATGATAAGTCAGCTGATGATTTAATTGAGATAATCAAAAAAAATTGCCATGACAGATA
The DNA here is from genome assembly GCA_016934775.1 of Candidatus Woesearchaeota archaeon. Classification (GTDB taxonomy): domain Archaea; phylum Nanobdellota; class Nanobdellia; order Woesearchaeales; family GW2011-AR15; genus JAFGSP01. The sequence goes on from JAFGSP010000130.1 coordinate 2,519, forward strand.
TGATCCAAAAAGAAAAGGAGACAGATACGAAAACATTGAAAATAAACATATTGAATTTTTTGCCCTGCCATTTAAAATAAAGAAAAAAGGTGAGTATATAAGATGGCTTATCGAGCCATTTTATTATTGGCCCATTCAAGACAGAAATTACCCGGTCAGAGTAGATATTCTGATTGTCTATGATTTATCAAAACTTGAAGTAGTAGAGCACCAGTATAAAGGAAGAGAAGGTGAGATAAAGAAAGACGGATTTGTTTTTAAAGATGAAAAGAATAAAAAAGATGCTTTGCTTGCAATAATAAAGATAAAATGAAATTGAAGCTAATTTGTGTCGGAAAAGTAAAAGATGAAAATATGAGACAGCTATCCTTAGATTATTCTAGAAAGATAGATTATGATGCAAATATAGAAATCGTTGAAATCAAAGATTCTACTCCTGAAGAAGAAGCAAAAAAGATAATTGAACTTGTAGATAATATAAAAGACAACATATTTGTCATTTCTCTGGGAGAAGAAGGCACTGAATTAAACTCAAGAGATTTTGCTAAAAGAATTAAACAGGTTTCTATGACAAAGACAATTGTCTTTATTATTGGAGGCCCATTCGGGCTTTCTGAAAAGATAAAGAACAAGTCAGACCTGCTTCTATCTCTATCTAATATGACATTTACCCATGAGATGGCACGCTTATTCCTGCTGGAACAGGTATACAGGGCAATCTTGATACTCAAAAACACTAAGTATCATAAAGATTAGGAAGGTCAATTCCCTCCTTGGCAAGCCTAAAAAGCACGTCATTGAATGTGCCAATGAAAGGACCTTTCCTCTCAATCTTCATTGTTGCTGTCATTGCTGCAATATATCCTGCACGTAAGGGATCATACCCAAGGTTTAAGGCAAACAAAAGCCCTGCTGCGTAAGTATCTCCAGCTCCGACTGTGCATTCAAGTTCTTCTGGTGAAAAAGCAGGTATGTGATGCCATCCTTCCTGAAAGTACAAATCTGAACCGCCAGGTCCTTTTGTGACAATGATGTTCTTCACACCGTTTCTCCTCAGTCCATTAACAGCCGATAGTTCATCTTGTCTTCCAGCCATCATCTTCAGTTCTTCAGAATCAAGAATCAGATAATCAATATTCTCCAGAAACCCATATGTGTCAGGGGTAAAGTGAACAACCTGTTCTCCTTTTTTCTCCCGGATCATCCCCTGTCCTAAAAGCACAATTGGAACATCATATCTAGAAAGAGCAAAAAAAGTTGAAGTGGGTATGTTGTCATGGAATAAAGGACCGACAATAATGTAATCTGCCTCTGAAAAATCATACACTCTAAGATCTCTGTTGAAGATAATGTTTCCTTCTGGCACATTTATTCTCTGAATCCTCTCTTCAAGATTCTCTCCTGAGGACTCGTTCTCACAAGTTATTGTCCCCTCTGCTTCTACAAGGTAAACATGTTCGCCTAGCTGATCAATAAGCTCCTTGTCATTAGAGCCACATGATACCAGATAATCAATTCTAGACTCGTCTCTGGGTCCTAATATAGAGGTCAAAGCATAACCAAGATAAAACGGTACTCCACCAATTCCCTGAGTGGTTCCTTTTGGAGAAATATTCACGTCCCAGCACACTGGGCCAATAAGAACTGCTTTCATAATCGGAAGAAGAACATAATTTATTTATAAGCATTAGGGATTATTCAGCCAAGACCCTAAAAGTAAGATAATCAATGGGTGCCTTGTCATCTGTAAGGATTATGCTGCCTGGATTATAATTATATTGCTGCAGGGAATTTGCAATCTCCTCGCTTCTCTCAAACTCTGGAGGGGCTCCTGTCCTTACTCTCTCTTTAATCTGCTCAAGAGTAACGTCTTCATCTGTAGCAAACATTATGACATTGAAATAATTAAGGTTGAGAAAATAGACATTCTTGAATACTTTAGTCATTGTGTTGCCAATGCTATGGAACAACAGAGAACCTTCTTTATGCTGGATAGGATATAGGACATTGACTACTACAATGCCGTCCGGATTAAGGACTGCCTTTGTTTCTTCAAAGAATTCCTGTGTCAGAACATAGAAAGGCGCATAGAATCCACCTTGGAACATATCGACCTGAACAAGATCATACTTTTTGTCAATCCTCCTCAGAAAAGGCCTGGCGTCATCTACATGGATAGTTATCTTGTCCTTGACTGTATCCAATCCGAAGTAATCCTCTGCAACTTCCGCCACCTTAGGATCAATCTCAACAGCATCAACTTCCAGGCCGTAAAAATCAATCATCTCAAGAGCACAGGTCCCTGCGCCCATTCCAAGAACAAGCAGAGAAGATGCATTGTTCATAAGCGGGGCTGTGTTTACATAATAGAAATAATAACGCTCATCATGAAGATTGTTGGGGTCATAGATGGATTGAACATTCTGGTTGTCATTTAGCTGGAGCCAGTGTTTTGATTCTTCTACTTGGACTACTTTTATCAGGTTATACACGGATTCTGTCTCTAGAATTACATTTGCTTCTGTGCTGCCTGTGTTAAAAAAAATCGTAAGTATAAACAAGAGATTCAAAAAAACAAATTTATTCTTTGCTGCAAAATATACTGTGACTATCATCATCAAAGATAGTCCGCATATGAAAAAAGTGGCAAAAGAACCAATAGCAGGAATGAACAGGAATGTTGCTGACACAGTTCCGATGATTGCGCCCACAGTTCCGATAGCAGATATATTCCCTGCAGCTTTCCCGACTTCTTCTTTTTCAGCTATCAGCTTGATCAGGTAGGGAGAGACCATGCTGAGCACAACCATAGGAAACGCAAATAGGATGACTGATGCAAGCACTACCCCTGTCAAAAACATATCTGCAAAAAAAGCAAGTATCGGCTTATATGTTACAAGGGCAGCAAATACATACACCATTGATAAGAATATCCAAAAAAAGATTGTGTTGTAATCTCCTTTCTTATCTGCAAGATATCCACCCACATATGCACCTAGGGTGAGAGCAACCATAACTATACTGATCAGTGTCCCTGAGACAAAGATAGAATAGCCAAAATAAGGGGCAAATATCCTGAATCCGACTATCTCCAAAACCATTGTTACAAAACCAGCAATAAATGCAGTTATCATAAGAAGAAGGTTCATGGCCTTGTGTTCTGAGCTCATACCCTTTTTTTGTCGCATCTGGTTTATATATGTTGTGATAACCTTCTCATCCAAAAACAATTTATATTCTTCCAGATTCAGGACTTGTATGAAACTAGTCCCAATCCCTGAAGTGACAGATATTTCTGCTATTAATATTGCAATTGATACTGTCAAGAATAGTAAGCAGGCACTGGTGTTCTGCAACACAAGAAGGAGCGCTGAATCGACTGCAGAAAAGACAGCACACCAGATAAAAACAGAAAACAAAGAATTAGAAGAACTTTCTGATAAAATACTCAAGGTATTAAGTTCTCCTACAAAGCAATGCAGGAGGCTTGCTTTATGTATAAAAAAAGGAACAGCATTCCATCATGCAGGGCTTGCTGCAAAACAGAGAGAGCTTGTTGAAGATAACTTCAGGAAAGGTTTGATTAAGATAATCTGCTCGACACCTACTCTTAGTTTCGGTGTGAATTTACCGGCGTTCAGGGCAATAATAGACCTTAAGAGATACGGCGGAAGGTGGGGGCTTGACTGGATACCTGCCCTTGAATACCATCAGATGGCAGGTAGGGCAGGAAGGCCTGATTTCAATGACGAATTCGGAGAGGCAATATGCATCGCGGGCAACCAGAATGATGTAGATGAGATTCTTGAAAGATTTATCAATGCACCTCCTGAGAATATCTATTCAAAGCTGGCTGTAGAGCCTGTGCTAAGGACTTACTGTTTAAGTCTGATAGCTACAGGATTCACAAAATCAAGACAAGACTTGATATCTTTCTTTGAAAAGACATTCTATGGAAAGCAGTATGGTGATATGGTTGAAATAGAGAACAAAATCGACAAGATACTTAATTACCTAGAAGAATGGGGATTTACTAAGTCAGGAGTAAAAGATGATTTTGTGTCTGCTAATCAATACACCAATTCTGAGGCTGATGAAAAAATCGAAACAACTCCACTTGGAGAAAGAGTCTCCCAGCTATATCTTGATCCTTTCACTGCACATCAGATAATAACTTCATTGAGGAGAGCAACTCAGAAGATGACAACAGAACTCTCTTTTTCCCAGATGGCATCGTCTACTTTAGAATTAAGGCCGTTATCAAGCGTAAGAGTAAGAGAAGTTGAAAAGATTGAGGCTGAGTTGACTGAACTGAGCTCAGAACTGATTGTGTTTGAGCCAAGCATATTTGAACCGGAATATGATGAATTCCTCAAATCAATAAAATTAAGCCTTGCATTCAGGGACTGGATGGATGAGAAGAATGAAGACTACATAATGGAAGAATACAATATTGCTCCTGGAGAATTCCACCTCAAGAGAGACCTTGCTGACTGGATCTTATATGGGTCAGAAGAGCTGGCAAAGATCCTGAACTTCAATGAACTGGTGGCAAAGATAAGGAAGACAAGGTTCAGGCTGGACAAGGGCATAAAAGAAGAGCTTGTGCCTCTGGCAAGGCTGAAGAATGTAGGCAGGGTGAGGGCAAGGAAGCTGTTCAGGAACGGCATAAAAGATCTTGGAGATGTAAAGAAAGCAGATATCTCAACATTATCACAGTTGATCGGAAGGAGCCTTGCGCTTGACCTCAAGAAACAAGTCGGGAAAGAAGTGAAGGAAGTGCCAAAGGGAAAGAGGAAGGGGCAGACGAGTATTGAGAAGTATTGACTTTTCAAATACTACAATAAAATTGTAGATATTGAAAAATACTGATTTTTCAAATACAAAAAACACAAAGAATTCTAAGAACAATTTCCAAGGGAATGATTAATCTGTGTTGTGTACATCTTTTGGATCGAGGTACCGCAATGCACTGTATAAATGGCTTCTGCCATTAACCCTGTTGTATCAACAGTATGCAGCCAAGGATTTCTTCTGTAAAAATCATATGAATGCTTGATATTATCTCCAATAACCATCCTATCTAGTAAGCCTTCGCCGTCTGCATACCATCTGCTAAATTCTTTTTCTGCAATTCCTGTTAACTTACCGTGTGAAATAAATATTGATACCTTATCAGCTCCGTTTTCCTGTAACAAGCCAAGTAGTTTTAACAAAGTAGTTCCTTTCTGAGTTTCATCATCTACTGTAATTACATAAGCTCCTTTGACATCCCCCAGAAGCTCCATCTTCTCAACAACCTCAACTTTTCCAGTTTCTTGAGACCTACGCTTATATGCAAAACGTATTTCTGCTTTCAATAATTCGGCATATCTTTCACCAAGTTTTCCTGCTCCTACGTCTGGTGGAACAATGTAAAGTTTTTGGCCTTTTGGAAGACAAGGCAGAATATTATCAAAGATATATTCAACCAGTAAAGGCAACATATATAGGTTCTCATTTGCCATTAGTTTCGGATCCCCGATACCTCTCACCTGATCCGCATGCAAGTCCATTGTAATGACTTCGTCTGCTCCTGCTGCAATGTATAGTCTAGTAAGTAAAGAAGCGGTCATAGATTCTCTTCCGTTGATCTTATCGCCTCTTGAGAAAGCAAAGTAGGGTAGAACAAGATTGATATTGTCTACTTTTGATCTGACTAACGAATCTATCATCACTAGTGTATCCCAAATGTTTCTTGGAACCTGATTCATAAGAAGAGGATCTACAACTTTTAATAGTTCTTCATCTGATAGTTTGTGTCACAATTAAAATATAGGCATTAATGCCAGTTATGATTTTGGTGATGAATCATGAACTGGCAAGAGATTAATGCCCA
>JAFGSP010000131.1 GCA_016934775.1 Candidatus Woesearchaeota archaeon
CTTGGCCATCTGGTCAACTGCTTTTTGCACTGTGTCCTCTTCTTTGAGCGTCTTGACTTTTGTTATCATAATGTCAGAAACAGGTATTTCTGTTACAATCCTGTCCAGTGTCTTATACCAGTTCATCTTCCTTTTTTTCATTTTTCCTTTACCTTTATGTTTTTTTGAATTTATATATTTTATCAAATTAAAGAGGTGATAATTTTATAAAACAGCATCATGAAATGTATAACCACGACCATATTATAACCTGATTCTACAAAAGAGTGTGAGATATTCTCGACAGGGGACTGGCCTATCATCCTCATCAGAGTAAAGCTTGTCAGGCCCCTTATAGTATATGAGACAAGGTATGCTACTGCAAAAGACATTCCCAGGCTCTTGAACAACGGAGCAAGCACACCCACAAATCCCATCAGGAGTGAGCATATCAAAATTGTGAGGTTTAGCTGAGATGCTTTTATAAATCCAGTCAATCCGACTATTATCCCAAATGCCAGCCCCGCAGGCCATCCCCAGATATACCCTATTAGAATAGCCGAAGGAGTGACTGTCTCAAGGGAAATATGGGGCATAATCCTTGAAATCTTCATCATAAAATGCCCGATAAACATCAAGAGGGTCATTGTAATTATCATGACAACATGCTTATTGAATACTACGAGGAGTATTATTGCAAGTAGAACAATTTTAAGGTTATCTTTGATCGCATCTATTAATTTGTTTGGTTTATTAGCCATCCACTTATAGATAAGGATTATTGCTTAATTAAATATTTTTCTGTAATTCCCTGATCATGTTAAGTAAATTATATAAGACAATCCCCTATCCCTAATTTAATGGCGCTTATACCTTTCCCTGATAAAGACAATATCAGCCTGAAAAAAGCATTTGAAGAACGCTATAGAAAACTTCTTGGGCAAAGATATGATGCCTACCTAAAATACAGCCTCTCTTACCTGACAAGGTCTATACGGGTCAATACAATTAAGGCCGATATCCATGATGTCAAGAAAAGGCTGGAAGACAAAGGATGGAAGCTGACGCAGATCCCGTTCTGCAAAGAAGGGTTCTGGGTAGAGCATGAGACAGGAAGGCTTGATATAGGCAACACAAGAGAGCATGCCCTCGGCTATTACTATGTCCAGGAGGCTGCTTCTATGATACCTCCTCTTGTATTGAATCCTGAGCCTGGAGACCTTATCTTAGATATGTGCGCATCTCCCGGCAGCAAGACTACCCAGATAGCGCAGTACATGGAAAACACAGGGCTGCTTATTGCAAATGATTTCACAGGTATGAGGATGAAACCATTGGGCCTGAATGTAGAGCGGATGGGCATAACAAATACAATACTCACGAGGATGTACGGCCAATGGTTTGCAAAGAAGAACCTACAGTTCGATAGGATTCTGGTGGATGCGCCATGTTCAGGAACTGGCACTATCAGAAAGAGCCTGAAAACACTTAGGATATGGAACCCTACAATGGTGAAGAGGCTCGCCTCAACACAGAAAAAGCTTATTAGCGTAGGATTTGAGATTCTGAAGCCGGGAGGCACGCTAGTCTATTCAACATGCTCCACAGAGCCGGAAGAGGATGAAAGTGTTATTACACACTTGCTTGAGAAATACAGCAATGCAGATCTGCAGGACATATCTTTGAAACTGAACAGGTCGCCTGTGATATTGGAATTCGAAGGCCAGAACTACTCTCCAGATGCCAAAAAATGCCTCAGGCTGTGGCCCCAGGACAATGACACAGAGGGATTTTTCGTAACGAAGGTACGAAAAATCGTTTGAACGGCAGTGAAATAAGTTTTTTGTGGCAAAGAAAAGGAAGAATTAAAAACGCAAATTTTAAATACACCTGAACTCTAATTCTGGATATAATAAAAGGTGATTGGAAATGGATGATGATAGCTTTCTTCCCAAAGATGAAGTTGACAAACTCAAAAAGGAGATTGAGATGCTCAAGAAAAAACAGGGCATTGACGAGCCTGAGCACAAAGATTCCATGAAAGACAGCATGGTCATATTATCAAGATCAATAAATTCTCTTATACAGATATTCAAAGAGGCATCTGAAGACCTCAAGATGGACACTCATGATGCTGTACTTGTAAGCCAGAAGCTAGACAGCATACTTGACAGGCTGGAAAAGATAGAGACCCAGAACGAAAAGATTGCCAAAGGGATTGTTGCGGTTGCAGACATGATGGAAGACATGCCGAAAAATATGCCTCTTCCACAAAGAGCATCTCCTGTGCCAAAGCCAATGCCTGAACCCTATAATTTCCAGAACCAGCCAGGACACCAGATGCCGCAGCCCATGCAGTCACAGCAGACGCAACCTCTGCCTTCCTACAACCTTCCTAGGCAGGACGACAAGAAAAAAGGATTCCTGAGTTTCAAAATCTAAAATGTTTGAGCATATATCGAGTTACCAGAAACCTAAGGTAAAGCAATTTCTAAGATACCTGGCAAACTCAGCCTCAAGGCATGAGATTAGGGAAAAGACTGACTCAGCAAGACTCAAAAAGGTTGACTGGACGCCGCTGACACTGTTGAAAAACACGCCTGATGTCTCTGAAGAGATCCTAGACCCGCACTTCATTGATGAGAACAGGGTAGAGGAACTTGAGACAAAGATCAAGGTTTATTTTACAAAGAACAAATACCTTCCTTTTGAGATGCGGCTCAAAAAGGTCCAGAATAAAATCAGGAAACTGGGAAAAAAGGACAGCATAGACAAGAGGCGGCTGCAGGGCGTTGAGACCAAGCTCAAGAGATGCGAGCTTCTTATTCAAAAACTGAGAAGAGCAAAAGTATAGTAACCTATTTCTATTTGTTTTTATTTATCAACAATTCGAAGAATTGTTGAGTCAAAAATCGGGCAATAAGTTAGGCGAGCGAATGCCCCGCACTTTAGCGGGGATATATTTGGCTTGCCAAATAGTCGGAACTTAAGTGACATAAGCCGTCTCACATCCGATTTTTGTTATTCACACATCCCTGGCCATCAACGTCCTTCTGTTATTCTCTTTAGCCCGCTGCACAGCCCTCTTTATTATCCTTTCAACTTCCTGGTTGAGCACAGGATAGAAATCCTCTGATACGTTTATGTTGCCTACAACAGATTTGACCTGAGCCTTTGTTACAAGATACATTTTCCCACCTCATCAAAATAATTCACTGAACTACTTATTAGTAAACCAAAACACCAGCTTGTCTTTCTCTTTTTTGTCCAACCTGCAAAACCCGAACCTTGCAAACTGTATTATATCTCCTTCTTTGATATTCTTTAATCCAGTTTCTCCAAAGCCTTTTCTTATTGTGTTATCAGGCATCCTGACTTCTAATTTGACAAGCTCATCCGAAACAGGAAGCCAATGGAGTATATGCTTTCCCTTCCCCCTGTATTTTTCATGCTCAAGAGAATGGAACATATACTTGGTTCCTTTTGTCTCAAAATTAAGGCAGTCCATGAGCCTTATCAATTCTCCGGACTTAAACTTAGTCTTATCTTCTTTTGTGATGTAAAACTCTTCTCCTGTGCTGAACTTTCTCATCCCTCTTTCAGGATGCTCAGGATGAAGCTTCAGCTCTGCTTTCTGCTTAGGAGCCCCTTCTACTTTTATCTTTACAGGCTCATCTATGAAAAAATATCTGTCAACACTGGAGTCAAGTATAGACCTATTAATAGAAGATATCAGTGACCAGTCGATGTTCTTTGCTGTGTTAGCAGATAACCCTGCCTCATAAACAAGCTCGTAGAAAGTTTCTCTTACAATCCCTCTCCTTTTCAATGCCTTCAGCGTCACAAGGCTAGGATCATCCCATCCTGAGACTTTGCCTTCTTTAATAAGCTCCCTTATCTCTCTTCCTTTAGTCGTGGCTCCCTTAATATTAAACCTTCCATACTGGACAACAGTCTGTTTCTTGCATCCTAAAAGGCCTTTGATATAATCCTGAAGCTCGTTCCTCATACTCCCAAATTCACTGCTCCTCAGGATATGGGTAACTCCATGCCTACAATCCTCAACTGAATTCTCAAAATCATACAGCGGCCAGACACAATATTTCTTACCGTGCCTGAAATGCTCTGTATAAGATATCCTGAACATAACAGGGTCCCTCATAACTTGATTATCTGAGTCCATGTCTCCTTTCAGCCTAAGAACTGCCTGACCCTGCTTGTACTTTCCGGAAAGCATATTTTTCCATTCTTTCATATTCTCTTCAGGAAGAGTCTTGCAATGGCAGCATTTTGAGCCCTTATGCCTAAAGTCCTGCATCTCTTCTCTCTTGCACAGGCAGACATATGCTTTTCCCTTTTTTATAAGAGCCTCTGCGTCTTTGTACATCTTCTCCATATCATCGCTTATGTAAATCACTTTTGCCTTTATTCCTAGATAATTCAGGATGTCATCTTCCATAGCATCTGCATATTCCTTTGTGCATTTCTCAGGATTGGTGTCTTCAAACTTCAGCAGGCATTTCCCGCTGTATTTCACAGAATAAAGGTAATTAATCAGGAAGGAGAGTGCATGCCCTATATGATTATATTTGCTTGGTTCAGGAGGGATTCTCGTGACCACTTTTCCTTTAACAGCATTTGGAAGATCGGGAAGCTCTTTTTTCTTTTTCTCCGGCTTTTTCTCTTTCTTTTTTTCTTTAGGCTTTATGCTGTTAAACTCTTTTTCAATATCTGAGAAAGCCATTGAGTTGACTTCTTTGATAATCTTCTGAATCTCCGCAGAAAGTGATTTCATATCCTTTTTCAGCCCGGGGTCTTCAGCCAGCATCTTGCCTATTACTGCTCCGGGATTGGCCTTGCCCTTAAACTTGAATGCATTTTCCAGAGCAAAGAACCTTA
>JAFGSP010000132.1 GCA_016934775.1 Candidatus Woesearchaeota archaeon
GAGCATTTTTTATACACTGTCAACAAGCATATTGCCTCTGATAAACGCTTTTGACCTTGTGTTGTTCTCACAATTCTTTAACCTTGTCAAGGCGATTGTGAATATAGTTGGTGATTTCATCCTTGTCCCAAAGATGGGCATTATAGGGGCAGCATATGCTACACTATTAAGCTATATTGTCGGTCTTGGGCTGAGCCTGTTATTGATATATTTTAAAAAGAGGAGAATTTTTGGTGCTAAGCATGAAACTCCTAAGTAGTGTTTCTGTTAAAGGGAACTATAGGAAGAAAGGAAACATATATCAGTTCAAAGATCCACTGATACTATGCAAGAGAACTGGTTCTGTTGTGGAGATTGAGAAGGACAGAGTGATAATAGATGCAGATATCACGGGGATTGATAAGATTTATTTCAATACCAATTCAGGTAACTTGATCATATCTACTAATCTGAGGGATTTTATAAGCGGTCCGGTTGACCAGGAACTCAGTGAGGTCCAGGAAAAAATTGGTTATGTGCCCTATCCTTTTACAATACTCAGCAATGTCAGGAAGGCACCTCCGGGGCTGAGGACTATCATCACATCGGACAACAAAGAAGAAGGATTTAAGTATAGGTTCGAGCCAGGAGATCAGCTGAAAATATATAATAAAAAAACCGGATTTGATAAGTTAAAATTCAAAGAGGACCTGATAAAGCTGCTCAAAGAGAATTCTCCTGAGGAAAGCCTGATATCCTCATTCAGCGGTGGTTTTGACAGTTTGTTCCTCCTTAACACATATAGGGAAAAATGCAACCAGATAGTCCATTTTCTTGAAGATGATAAGATTAATATTAGTTCATATAGGAAGCAATTCAGGGATATTGATTGGCACATAATCAAGAACAGTGAGCCTTTTGATGATAAGGACAGGAAGAGGTTTTTTAGTGCGATAGATGAGCCCAATTGTGATCCGGCAGGGTTTGCAGAGTATCTTATTGCCAGAAGAGTCCGAGAGAACAAAAAGACCCGGACAGGTGCAATAATGAATGGCCAGGCAAGCGACGGCATATTCTGCAACTCAACAGTCTACTTTAAGGAATTCATCTCAGGTTTCATGCCGGAATTCATAAGGAAGAGCAGGTTCCTCGATCTGTTTTCAAAGCATGAAAAAGGTTTTTTCGGGAAAGTATATGATCTTACTGTGGATACAAAGAGGAGATTCTTCAGGGCATATCTCCATGATGTTAATTTGGGAAAGGACTATGTTGAGGAAATAGGAAGGATCTTTGATATTTTTGCAGAGAACATCGAGAACGATAATACACATCTTCTTGCAGCATCGCTGATTTCTCTTAGATACTCTTTATATGGGATTGAAAAAGTGAGGTCGGCAGCGCATGCATTAGGTGTCAAATATTATCTTCCTGCCATGTCTGTGAATGTGATTAGTTATGTCTTCAGCATTCCATCCCGATTCAAAGTAGGCTATCCGTTGGGAAAGAGGATATTTATAAAATCATATCCAGAGATATCCAGGATGAAATTCACTTCAAGGGCTTTTATGCCCCAGGTGCTTAAAAAGAGGTTTTTCCAGGACCAGTCAGTTGAGGAATCAGATGTCGAGAGCAGATATAGAAAATATTTTCTGGATAACTGGCTAGAGACCCATAAAGGAGTAGCCAGGCTTAGGGTGATACTTAGCAGGAATTTTGTATCAGGCAAGAAAAAAAATACCTATGTCTACAGAGACCGGCATATTGTCTCAAAGAGGACAGGAACAGTTGTTGAGATTATGGATGATTCAGTGAATATTACCACAGATGTCATGGGTATAGATAAGGTGTATTATAGGATAAAAGGGACAACTGTGGAGATATCTGATAAGTTTACTGATTTCACAGATGAAGGTATAAACAAGGAATTTGTTAAGTTCCAGCAGGAGATGGGATATGTACCTTACCCATTTACCATATTGAAGAATGTTAAAAAGTCACCGCCAGGATTAAGTACAGAGATTAGTCTGAAGAACCATTCTGTCATTTGCAGCTATCATCCCAGCGACCAATTGAAGATTTATGATAAGAGCCGGTTTAGCCTGAAGACATTTAAGTCCGGGTTGACTAAGATGTTCTTGGAGAACTATCCAAAACCCCTGATACCTTCATTCAGCGGAGGATTCGATTCTATGCTTGTTACAGAGACCTACAAAGACCAATGTGCCCATATTGTTCACTTTAGGGAAGATAATAAGTTAGATATCAATTATTATAAAGAAGTGCTTCCAAAAGCAGAATGGACTATTGTCGAGAACAATATTCCTTTTATACAAAAAGATATCAAGGGTTATTTCAATTCAGTGGATGAGCCTTGCTGCGATCCTGCAGGATTTGCTGAATATATGATGATTAAGAGCCTTATGAGAAACAGGCACATAAGGGAGCTGCCTGTGATGAACGGACAAGGTGCAGACGGGATGTTCTGCAACGATCCGAGTTATATCAAGAATTATGTAGCTGAAAAAATCGGGTTTCCTTTCAGGTTCAAGATTGACGGGCTCCTTAGGAAGAAGACTATCTCTGCAAAGATATATGCGATGGGGATTGACACTAAGACACGATTTTTTGAGACACACATCCCTAATATAAATATCAGCAGTGAAAGCATGCAGGAAATAGAACTAATACATGACATATTCACAGGTAATATTGATAATGAATCTACAAAAACATTCGCAGCAGTCAAGCTTTCTCTGATATATTCGCTTGACAGCATGGAGAAAGTAAGGAATGCTTCAAGGGCATTTAATGTTAAGTATTATCTTCCCTATATGTCTTCTAATATAATACATGAGGCATTCTCGATCCCTGCGAGGTTTCTTATAGGCTATCCAAAAGGAAAGAGGCTTATTATTAAGTTATATCCAGAGATAAAGAAAAAGAAGTTCATCTCAAGGAATTTCATGCCTGACCACATAAAAGAGAGATTTATAGGAGAGGAGCTCAACGAGACCAACTACCAGAAATATTTTTTCAGGGAATGGATGTCGGCAAACGGTGTGTCCTTATGAAAGTCCTTGTTTGCTCCCATACAGGCATCTTTGAA
>JAFGSP010000133.1 GCA_016934775.1 Candidatus Woesearchaeota archaeon
GCTCATTGATCTTCTGGCAGTTGACCTATTCCTTGACAAGAAACGGCAGTATTTCTCCCTGGTGATATTCTCTTTGGTGCCTTTTTTTGGGCCTATCCAGGCTGTTGTGACGCTTTTCTTGGTGCTGCTGCTGGTTATTTACACCCGAAGATACTGGATCTTGATTGTATATTTTCTGTATTCATCTGGTGTGTTCCTTTTTACGCCAGAGTACCTATTAGGGATGTATTTTAAGGGTGTCCCTCTTTCCTTCCGGCAGAATTTTCTAATACTGCTCGTTTCTGGACTTGGAAGCAGGGCAGGGATGTCTTTCTTTTCAGTCATCCTCGCAATAGTGGGATTCGGCCAGATGTGGAAATCCAAAAAGAGGTTCCTTATAAGCGTAGTAGTCATTCTTTTCCTATTGCTCTTAACGCAGTATTTTGGTGAGTCTTTCAATATCTACGCAGTCTGGCTGGTATCCGGTCTTGCAGGAATCGGTTATTTTTGGCTGATAAAACGCGAATGGAACCTCCCTTTAATACGAACACTTAGTCTTGCTCTGATTTTTTGTGGGTTATTCTTTTCAGCTGTTTCATTCTATGATCGGCTGCCGGATGAGAAGCCGAATCCGGAGCTGGCAGATGCCCTCTGGTTTTTAGAGCAGAATTCAGACAAGCAGGAACTTATCGTCTCAAGCGTTGAAAACGGAAATTTCATACGATTCTTCTCAAAGCGGCAGGTCCTCCTGGATGAGATGCTCAATAATAATGTTGATCCAGAAAAATTGAACATGGTACTTAAGGAAATATTCTACTCCAGGAATCTCGAAAATACAAAGAGGATACTGAAAACTCTTGAGATAAGGTATTTCGTCATCACTCCTGACATGAAGAGCGGGGGTGTTTGGAACAAGGATGACGATGGGCTGCTATTCTTATTCAGGAATAAAGATGCTTTCCAGAGGATCTACTCTGAGTCAGGAATCGAGATCTGGAAATTCCTGGGGAGTTGAAACGTATCCAGTCGGTTTTTAATATCAATAGATAAATTTATATGCTATCTGTTAATCAGCATAAAGGGGGCATTTCCTTCAAAATGATACTTGTCAGCGAGATTAAGCGTGCCATAAAGCTCCTGAGAAATCCAGAGAAAGGACTTGATGAGTTCAATAGCCTTTCGTTTGAAGGGGTGGTTTCATGGTATGTCAAGATGCTCATCTTTTTAGCTCTCGCCACAGGCCTGTTTACTTTTCTGTTTCTCCTTGTGAAAGCAGTTTACCTTGATCTTTTTCTGACAGCAGACATTCAGTATTGGAGGATGATCAATTATTCCATGGGTCGTACAACCTCGCTCATATTCTTTTTTTTGTTCGCGGGTACGTTCATACTTTTCTTCATAAGTATCCTTTTAAGATCCTTTTTCAGGAGACTCAGATATACAAAGCTGTTGGGACTGGCATTTTGCTCTCTCACTCCGGTTTTACTTTTCGGCTGGATTCCTGTATCACTGTTTCCGTTATTCATATGGAGCCTGTTCTTGTTCATAGTAGGATTGGGACGGTGGGCGGGTTCCGCTCATATAGAGACGGGCTCGATTAAGCAAAGAAACTGATTTCTCACGCAGGTTAAGAATTTGAAAATGGAAGGAAAGGGCAGAAGAAAGGAAAAATGGATATTATTTTGCCTTGTAGGGACCATTATAGTCTTTTTGGTGTCTGTGGGTATAGGCTTCTACGAGAAGGAATATCTCGGAAGGCCGCTTATTAAAGAGAGGCTTTCAGCAAGGGATATGGGCGATATCTACAGATTCTATGTTAGCGCAACTCCTGGCATTGACAATCGGCCTTTTTTCGGGGATAAGGAAGCTGAAATCTCAATGATTGCATATCTCGATTATCACTCTGAATCCACGAGATACTTCTTCAAGGAGGTGTTTCCGGTGCTCAGGAAAGACTATATTGATTCTGGGATGATGAATTATTACCAGAAGTATTATCTCACTGCCCAGGATTTACTTGAAAAAAGTGATAACTTTATATATTCAGCCACTTTACACTGTGTGGGCAAATTAAATGGAGACTTTTACTCCTTTTTTTTTGACATGGTCGAGACCGGTTCGGTCCAGGAGCTTAATCAACTGATAGAGAAATACAACATCTCTGAACAGGATTTGATTGAGTGCATACATGAGGCCGATTTTGATGACCTTTGGGAGGACGCGTCAGAAATAGAGAATTATGGCATAGTCGGAATGACCCCCCGGTTCTATATCGGTTTTAAGGGGACAGACAATACAATTATTGAGGGAATCCCGCGATATCAAAGGTTTGTTGATGCGATAAGAGAGTTGCAAATGATACTTGGTGAATAATTATGACCCCTGAGGAGATTACACTTTTTGTGTACAATGTAGCATTGCTGCCCGTAATATTCTTCTCTGTGCTTTTCATAGTACTTTCTTTCATAAACCTTTTTATGGTGAAGAATAACACTCGAAGATATCCAAAATTTGGGAGTCTGCCTTTCATAAGTGTCCAGATACCCACGTATAATGATCCGATAGCAGTGCGTTGTGTGAAGCAATGCATGGATTTTGATTATCCAAAAGACAGATTCGAGATAATCATCGCAGATGACAGCACCAACTTGGAAACCCAAAAGCTTCTGAAACAGTTTGAAGACAAGAACCCCGGTTTTATTAAGTACATTCACCGCGAGAACAGGGAGGGCTTCAAGCCAGGAGCATTGAAGAATGCCATGAAGATAACCCGCGGGGATATACTTGTCATTTTCGATGCAGACTGGATTCCCCGGAATGACTTTCTTAGGAAGATTGTCAGCCCTTTTTCAGATCCTGATGTGGCAATAGTCCAGTCAAGGCAGGGCTTCTACAATAAGGGCAGCAATCTAATAACCAGATTTGCAGCGTATCTTCTGATGATATATCATACGATCATTCTTCCTATCAATAACAGGATTAATTGTGTCTTCTTCTGCGGGACTGCAGGCGCAATAAGGCGCTCTGCTTTCGAGAGGGCAGGGGGCTGGAACCTGAACAGCATTACTGAGGATTCTGATTTAAGCCTGAAGCTCCTCTCACTCGGTTATAAGTCTGTCTACCTGCCGTTCGAGACGCCAAGCGAGGTGCCGGATACCTTCGAGAGTTTTTTGAGGCAGCAGATGAGATGGTGCTATGGCAATGCCCGTATATTCTTTGATAACGCGTCAATGATTCTGTTTAGAAGAGGGCTTTCCCTCAGGCAGAGGCTTATGGTCATATACGTGACAGTGGGGAACATTGCAGCCCCGATTGTGCTTGTCATGACACTTTTCGGGTTTGCAGGCTGGTTTTTAGGAGAGCCCACCTTATTTAATATGATGGATTTTGTTGATCTTCTTTCCCGATTTGCTTTCACAGCCGGATTCCTTGTCATGGGAATCATAGCTCTGCATAAGCAGCGTTTGCTAAAAGAGTTCGGTTATTTGCTACTGTCCTCATTCACAATGGGTCTTATTCTTGCTGTTGCAAATACCGTTGCCTTCACCAGGGCAGTATTTAACAAAGGTCTTCATTGGTACTGCACGCCGAAGATTGCAAACGAATCCATAATGATAAAATGAACCTCTTTGAAGATGTTCCGACTGTAATTACCATCATATTCCTGGCTGTTGTGAGTTCATATTACCTGCTTCTTCTTGTCAGGAGGAAAAAACCTGGGGTCGA
>JAFGSP010000134.1 GCA_016934775.1 Candidatus Woesearchaeota archaeon
ACCGCTTGCTCGAGGGAGAGAATATGGGGAATATCCCTTTTACTAGCATATCTTACCTTGGAAACACCTCTAATGGTAACTGGTGTGCTTGCTGTGTCGAGAATCATGGCATCAGGAGCAAAACTCTCATTTTCCAATGGCATATAGTATTAATAGGACAACCAATATATTAATGTTACTATTTAATGGTGATTACATTATTTATTTTCAATATAGAAAATAATATCTAGATTTTCAAGAACAGGCTTTTCTCTACTTCATAAGGTATGTACATGTCATAATGGGACAGCCTTATCATGAGCTCCAGCGCCTTCTCAAAATTCTTTTCCTCAATATATTCAATGAACCTGTCAACTGGAGTGACTCTAGATTTTGCCCTTGATGCAAGGGGCTTGAGCAGCAGCATCTCTTTTTTTGAGATTAACCCTCTGCTCCTGCCATGCTTAACCAGCTTTGGAAGCAGCTTCCATAAGAGATCATATGCACGGTATTTCCTTATTACCCCATTCATCGGGAAATGCACACTTGACCTGATGCCATATATGATTGCGTTTTTTAGGTCGCTCTTAACAGTATTGATGTCCATTAATGGAACGTCTTTGGAGATGAGGTAATCGATTAGGAGGCAGTAGAACATGAGCATCGATATATTTTCTGTTGTAGTTGGCTGTATTGAGAGTGGCCTGAACTCAGCCCTTATTACACCTGAATTTATCTCATCGAACCTCAGCAGATTATAAGTAAAGAGCTCCTCCCTCAATGATTCAAAAGCTCCCCTTTTTGTGGGATTCTTCCCATGCGTAAGCCAGACACGTGGTTTTGCATTTAGCAGTATGTTGAAGAAATCATCAGGCTTCTTTATGTAATGCGGTATGAAACCTGAGTCGAACCTGTATTTCAGGTCGATGTTCCAGTTGATTATGTTAAGCCTATAATCTTTTTTTGTAAGCTGCTTGCCTTTGATGAGCCCTGCATTTGCGCTGATAGCCATCATGAAAGGCATTATCATCTGGTTGTAATTATAGATCCTTAAGGTGTCTTTCAGGTTGTATCCCTGGAGGTGGATGTGAAGGGAGTTTATGATTGCCCAGCCTTCAGCTGCAGTGTGAAGTTTAAGAACCTTCTTTCCAAGCACGTTTAGCAGGAATGGCTTTTTCCTGAATGCAGGAGCATCGAGGTTCTCGAGCTTGGTCTGTCTCGAAGTGCTGAAGAACTCTTTCTCTATCTTCTTGTTGAATTCGTATTTCGGCGTTATACCTATGGAAAGGATCCTTGCCTTCCGCTTTATCGCGAGGTCTGCTATTGTCTTTTTTCCTTTCATCACCTCGCGCAATATCTTCTCAAAGGATCCTGCCTGTAATTTATGAGGCTTTGTATTCTGCTCTATCTGGAAGGATCCCACCTCTGCTTTTAGGTAAGGGCTGTCTACAGTTTTTATTATGTACTGGGCGGTTCCGAAAGAAGGCAGGTTTCCATCCTGCTTCAGGAGGGAATGTTCGAGCTCAATGCCGAATGTGCGATAAGAACGATCTTTTTTGCCGAGCTTTTTTCTTGATTGCGTATAGAACTGTTTTGCCCATTCGCTGATTCTATTCCTCTCTTTAGTTGTCAGCGGTCTTTTTAAAAAAAGAGTATAATCGCGAATAGCCATATTCCCCCTTGTCTTTAAAAAATAATCAGTCTATATAAATATTCCTCTATATTATTTATAATAATCTTCCATGATGGTATTCGTGCTCTCTTGCTCCGCAACCAAGCCCCTGGCAAACATATGATATGTTGTCTTTCAATTCCCTTATTATCCTGCTGAACACGCATTTCTCAGTATAGGATTCCATTATCCAATCCCTGCTCTCATCTTTTGCTTTTTCCTTGTGAAGCATCCCATGCATTACCCGGTCGTATTTGCGCAAAATCTGCGAAAGCATATTTGCCCTATGGCTCTGTTGGCTGAATGGAGAGAAAGCGAGGTTTTCAGGCCTGCTGAAGTATCTGCCAACCCTATCTTCGATGCCTCGGAAGAACGTGTTCCCTCTGTCCTCTGCCTCGTCTTCAAGTATCAGTCCGAGCATCTCAGTTATCTCCTCTGTCTGTCTTAATAGTGACTCATACAAAGAACTTATCTTCTTCACCAAGGGATTTGGTTTCCAGGCAGTTAGAAGGTATTCTTTGGTCTTTGCCAGCAGATATATGTTCTTGAATATCCTGAACAACCTCTTGGGCTAGCTTATGTGGTCAACATCCTCTGTGTTTGAGAGAGTGTCTGCAAGTTTTATCACCATAGCTCTCTGATTACTTACCTCGTCTTTCCGCAATCGGAATATCCTGTCAACATACTGGAAGTAGCATTCCTCTTTGCGCTGCAGCATGTAATCCTGCAGCACAAGTACATTTTTGAGGTCAGCTATCCTTCCAAGTGTTATGCTGTTATCCTTGATGAAGTCCTGCCTTGAAACCCTTTTTCGAAGATGAAGTTCTCCTGGAGGGATTATTCTTGCAAGCCTTTCAAGTCCTGCGAAATAATTATCTAGTACAGCCTTCTTTCTGGCATTAAAAAACCCTGTGTCTTCGCCTACCTGCATTGCAAAAAGGTCTCTCTCGACAAATGCTCTGAGTGAGGAAGGCTCTCCGGGAAGCAGCACGGGATATTCACGCTTTCTTAGAAGCCAGTGTGTCACAAGGTTGATCATCTCAACCACGAGACCTTCGTATGCTAGGCCTGTTGCTTCTGGCCTGAGCTTTCTGGTGCCTTCCTCAACCATATCATGCAATAAGGCGCCCATCACAAGAGTGTAGTCTGCCTTGAATCCATCAACAGGTTCCATGACCTTTGATGCAGTGTCAGCGACATGTGTCCAGTAGGGCATCCTGTTTTTTCTCGGATGCTGATGCAGCTTTTTCACCAGTTCATTGAAGGTCCAAATCACAGAAGTCTCTGCTATCTCATCATAACCCTGTTCTCTGACCCGCTCCCTGAATTCTGCTTCAGTGCTTCTGACTAGGTCAGTAAGTTCCAATTTCATTGTATAAAATCCCCCTAAGGGCTGCTGAAATATGCGTATATTTATAATATTTTCTGAATGTTAATACTTGCGAGTGAATAATATAGCTGCATGTGAAAACATTTTTATACTATCTTGCCTAATGCCTTGTCATGGTTGAAGTGTTCTACTTTGAAAAGGGACTGAAGAAGGGAAAGTTTTCAAAGGCTGTGATTTCAAAGCTATATAAAAAGAAAACCCCGCTATGGATTGACATAACCAATCCCAGTA
>JAFGSP010000135.1 GCA_016934775.1 Candidatus Woesearchaeota archaeon
TGAGATCAAATAATTTTTTATAATTAATTTTGTCTTCAGATTTATCAGGAGAATCAAATGAAGAGATAAATTGTCTTAATTGAGATATCCATGATTGGTTAATATGATACCCTCTTCCTAGATTTGAAATAATGCCCATTTCCACCATCTGCTTCAGTGTCTTATGAACAGCCTGATATGTAACATTGAGAGAATACTGTTTTTTTAAGGTATTATTTATCTTTTTAGTATTAATTCCTGGATTTACGGCAACAATTGAGATTATCTTATCTTTTGTACTAGAATTTTTTCCATATAAATCTGGCAAAAACGTCATTCCAAATTGGTTTTGGATTTACTTTTTAAACCTTTTGGTTTAATGATATAAAACGAAACATTTATAAAGAGTAGATTCCATAAAATAAGGAATTCGGGGGTGTCAGGAGAATCCATGCGATTTTCTGGATGCCAAAAAGCAGGCAGAAGGCTCTGCTTTTTTAGCGTAACCATGTTGCGCTGCCTGATAAATTCATAAGTTACATAAACTCAAGCGAGGCTGATATACATGAGACTTACTAAAGAAATTATGGAAAAAACCGTGTCAGGGGCGGTAGGAGAAGATGCCCTGCCGATTGTAGATTATCTTAAAGGCAAAAAAGATATATCTGAATTTACGATAGCCAAGGACCTCAAGATCGAGATCCACCAGGTAAGGAACATCCTTTACAGGCTCAACAGCAAGCACCTTGCCACCTATATAAGGAAAAAAGACAGGATAAAAGGATGGTACATCAGTTACTGGACTGTGAATGAAAAGAGATTCTTTGAGGTATATGATAAGCTGCAGGAGCAAAGGCTTGAAAATCTCAAAGAAAAGCTCAAGAAAGAGCAGGAATACAGGGAAGGCCTGTATATATGCCCTAACCTTTGCACAAGGATGAATTTCGAGAGCGCGATGGAGCTGAATTTTAAGTGCCCCGAATGCGGCCGCATCCTTAATCCTCAGGACAACAGCAGGACAATCGAGCACCTGAAGACAATGATAGAAGAAATTGAGGCCAGCGCTTAGTTTTTTATTTAATTCTATTTTTTTTATCTTTTCTATTCCAGATGTTTTACGCAATTCAGCAAGATAATATTATGCTTTTTATCTTCTCTTATCTCAAATATGCTGATAGATGCGTTGTAAAGCTTGCCCAGCAATTTCTTGAGCTCATGGATCTCTTTTGGTGATTTGCCCATAATAAGGTTAATCAGGGAAGCTCCGACTCTGCCATGTGAAACAAACAGGATAGTGTCTTCAGGATGTTTTTTATAGATCTTGTCAAGAAATCTTTTCATCCTGTCCTGCATTTTTATATTATCCTCTGCATCTCTGGGAAGATTTTTCCAGTCTATCTCTGATATTTTTTTACCTGTAAGACTGCCATAGTCCATCTCCCTGAGCTCTTCAGCATAGACCAAGGGAGTATCAGGATGATATTTTGCAATCTCTTTTGCTGTGTCCGCAGCCCGTTTCAGGTCGCTGGAATAGATTGCATCAATTTTCTCGTCTTTAAGCCGGAGAGCGGTCTTCTTTGCCTGTTCTATGCCTTTTTCAGACAATTTGCCCTGAAGCCTGCCCTGGACAATCCCCTTGAGATTCCCTACTGTCTCGCCGTGCCTTGTCAGGATGAGTTTCATGCAATTTATTAGTATAAGTATAGTTATAAGTTTTTCGAAGCAGATAAATTTATTAACAGGATTATTACCCCAATGATGGGGTGATATAGATGTTGACACTATCGTTTGCTACATTTTTAGGGATACTATGCTGTCTGGCAGTGGTTGCACTTTCAGGGATTAGGATAATCAGGCCCACGCATAGGGGAATGATTGAAAAGCTTGGAAAATACCATAAGTATGCTAATCCCGGGTTTCACTGGGTCATTCCTCTGATCGATAAGATGTATATGATCAATATAACAGAACAGATGGTTGATGCTGAGCCTCAGGAGATCATAACTAATGATAATCTGAACGCGCGTGTTGATGCCCAGGTATATTTCAGGGTGAAGCCGGATGAGGATTCTGTAAAGGCGTGCCAGTATAATGTCTATGATTACCAGACTCAGATTGTGAGCCTGGCAAGGACAACTCTTAGGAATATCATAAGGACTCTGACATTGAAATCAGCTAACAGCGAGCGTGATAAGATAAACTCAGAGCTTATGAAGACCTTGAAGGAAGAGACTAAGCATTGGGGCCTGGAGGTTGTCAGGACAGAATTGAAAGAGATAGAGCCTCCAAACGATGTCCAGGATACTATGAACAAGGTTGTCAAGGCTGAGAACGAGAAGATCGCTGCAAAGGATTATGCCCTTGCGGCGCAGACTCAGGCAGACGGACTGAGGATGGCAAAGATCAAGGAATCAGAGGGAAATAGGCAAGGCAAGATACTTGAGGCAGAAGGAGAGGCCCAGGCCATAAAATTGGTCAATGAGGCTGCCAACAAGTACTTTGTAGGGAATGCGCAGCTGCTCAGGAGGCTTGAGACTGTCGAGAAATCCCTGATGAACAATGCTAAGATTGTCGTGCCTAATGACGCACAGCTTGTCAACATGATCGGAGATATGGCAGGGATCGTGCCTCTGAAGGAGAAGAAGTAGGGAAACAATTCTTTTTTATTTTATTCTTCATCATTGAAGAGAATTTCAAAAAAATCCGTGAATGAGTCCAGATTTTCTCTTCTAAGATATTTTAGGTTAAGTTCTCCGGAAGCCAGCATGTAGGATTCATAATCAAATTCGGTTGGTTCAGTCTCTAGCCAAAGAAGGTCAATATATAATTGCAGACTGCCTTGGATAGTAGCAGATGGTTTTTGTCTATCAGAATCATCATAGAAAACTGTACCTGATGCTCCTGTACTTGAGAGAAGGTAAAATATATTGTCAATAGGTTTTCTCGCCACTATTATAATATTCATAATCTCTGGAAGAACTCTGCTAACAACAGGATGCGCAGCAAGTATAACTTCTTCAAGTATTGCTGTGCCCTCATGTTCCTTTAAAGCCAGCTCAGGATCAAGAAGCACTGTTTTACTGTTGTTGCGAAACTCATGAAGTTCAATATTATATCTTCCGGCCATTAATAAACTATTTGCGTTAGGATAAGAGCTTGTTTTGAAAATACTATCAAAATCTCTGTGAACCTGTAAGTTCTTATGTTCTCTGTTGAATCCGCTAAGTTTAAATCTTCCTGCATCATCAATGAATCCAAGCGAGTTCCCCTCTTCCACTACTTCATATCCCTGTATAAGAAATCCTGGTTTATATTCAACTAAATTATCCATTGAAAAGAAGAAAGAATAATTATATTTAAAGATAGTTGCAAATCAGAGCAAATTTTCAAAAAAATTTGCTTGATGATTTTATATATCGACCATCTCGATCTCTATACAACAAAATGCAAGCATTTTATGTGCCAAAAATCTGGAAGATTTTTGAGCATTGAGACCTCAGGTATTTTTCATTCGGAAAATGTATGGATTAAAATCAACCATGAATTCGATTAGAAATCAACCATCTCTATTTCGATGTTTAAGCCGTCAGGTATAGGCACTCTCATCACCAATCTAAGTGCTCTCTCATCAATGCCCAAATCAATAAGCCTCTTATGCACTCTCATTTCATAACGCTCCCAGGTCTCTGTTCCCTCTCCGTCCGGGCTTTTTCTTGTGGTCACTCTAAGCTTCTTTGTAGGCAAAGGTATTGGCCCGCGCATGTCAACGCCTGTCTTGTCTGCAATCTCTTTTATACTTGTGCATACCTGATTTATCTTATCTATTTCCATGCTTGCAAGTTTGATACGGGCTTTCTGCATTTTTGTCTCTCTGTGTTTTTTTTGATGAAAATAAAAAAAATTTATTTATTTTTTAGCCATGTCTTTAGCAGTAAGGTTGATGCACATTCCTGCAGCGACAGTCGTACCAGAATCCCTGATAGCGAACCTTGACAGCTGAGGAATCTCACTCTGCTTCTCGATGACCAGTGGCGTGGTAGGTGTGACCTTAACAATTGCAGCGTCTCCGTTCTTAAGGAAATCTGCTTTTCCAAGGTCCGCTCCAGATCTAGGATCCATCTTCTTGACGATTTCTGTTATCTGGCATGCCACCTGTGCTGTGTGGATGTGGAACACTGGTGTGTATCCAACTGTAACAACAGTCGGGTGGTTCAGGATAACTATGTGTGCCTCGAACTCTGTGGCAACTGTAGGCCAGTTGTCCGGATGTCCGATGACGTCTCCTCTGGCAAGGTCTTTCTTGCCGATGCCGCCTACTGAGAATCCGACATTGTCACCTGGCTCTGCTTTTGGCAGCTGCTCATGGTGCATCTCTATTGTCTTGCATTCACCAAGAACGCCTTTACCTTCTCTTCCAGGAACTGCGACAATCTTCTCCTTCGGCTTTAAAACACCTGTCTCAACTCTTCCGACAGGGACTACGCCGATACCTGTGATGTTGTATACATCCTGCACTGGCAGCCTTAGCGGAAGGTCAGTTGGCTTCTCAGGAACTGTGAAGTTATCAAAAGCTTCCATCATTGTAGGTCCTGAATACCAGGACATGTTCTCTGATTTCTTAGCGACATTGTCTCCTTTCAGGCCTGACGTAGGGATAAACTGCACCTGATCTATCTTATAACCGACTGTCTGAAGAAGTCCTTCGACCTGCTTCTTGACAGATTCGTATTTTGCCTGCTCATATCCGACCATATCCATCTTGTTGATTATGACCATCAGCTGGCCGACTCCAAGAGTCCTGGCAAGGAAAACGTGCTCCTTTGTCTGTGCCATGACACCATCATTAGCAGCTACGACAAGCACACCGCAGTCTGCCTGTGATGCTCCTGTAATCATGTTCTTGACAAAATCCCTGTGACCAGGCGCGTCAATTATTGTAAACTCATATTTAGGAGTGTCAAATTTCTTATGGGCAAGGTCAATTGTAATACCTCTTTCCCTTTCTTCTTTGAGATTGTCCATGACATAAGCAAATTCCCAACCGCCTTTTCCGTGGGCTTCTGCCATCTCTTTGAATTTTCTTAACTGCTGCTCAGGGATGTTTCCTGAGTCAAACATCAATCGTCCTACAGTAGTTGATTTTCCGTGGTCAATATGACCTATAACAACCATGTTCAAATGCTCTTTTTCTTTTGCCATTTTCGCATCCTCCAATATTAATCATAATAAGCTTATCCGTATGGAAATATTCACCATTTATAAGCGTTTCTGTGACTATTCGCCAGAGGTCTCTTCGGCAGCTAAGCCTTTTCTTGACCTTATCTGGCTGATAATCTTGTGCTGCAGCTCCTCAGGCAGTTTCTCAAAGGTCTGATCTATGACTGAAAAGCTTGCCCTTCCTTCTGTGGCAGATCTCAACTCATTGCTGAGTCCGAACATCTCTGCAACCGGAAGCTTTCCCTTTATTATGGTGAAGTCTCCTTCAGAATCCATCTCGAGCATCTGTCCTCTTTTTGCAGACAACAGTTTTGAAATCTCTCCCATGAATGCATTCGGAGCCTCGAACTGCAGTATCTGTATAGGTTCGAACATTGCAGCTCCACCATCAATCATTGCTGCTCTTATTCCTTCTCTGACAGCAGGATAAACCTGCGCAGGACCCCTGTGGATTGAATCCTCGTGCAGAGTCATATCCTTAAGGATAACTTTAACGCCAATACATGGCTCTCTTGCAAGAGGGCCTGCATTCATGACATCTTCGAACATATCATTGATGAGCTCAATTACTTCACCCATATGGACCTGGCCTCGGGTGTCTTCAACCAGCATGTTGCCTTTGAAGATGTTTTTGACTTTTCTAGCGTCTTTACCGTCCCAGCCTAGCTCCATGAGCTTTTCCCAAAGCTGAGGCATCTTTTTCTTTATCCTCATCTCAGGAAGCTCTCCTTCCTTGATAGCAGCTCTCACATTGCTCTCAAGAGGCTCTACCTTAAAATAGAACTTGTTGTGCTTGTTAGGTGATTTTCCTTCAAACTCTCCTGATTTCCTTGCGACAGTCTCCCTGAAGACAACAATTGGCGGGCTGGTCTTAACTTCAAGACCTTTCTCTGTCTTGATCCTGTTTTCGATGATCTCAAGGTGAAGCTCTCCCATTCCGGACATAAGGTGCTCTCCGGTCTCTTCATTAATCTCAATATAGATTGAAGGGTCTTCTTTTCCTACCTTTCTCAATACTTCAATAAGCTTCGGCAGGTCGCTTGGCTTCGTAGCCTCAATAGCTTTTGTGACAACAGGCTCAAAGAGGTGCTTAATCTGCTCAAACGGCTCTGATTCAGCATCTTCTGATACAGTTTCGCCTGCAGCTCCGTTCTTAAGGCCTGCAATGCCTATGATGTTTCCTGCAGGAACATCATCCACGACTTCTCTTTTTGCTCCGTTAAATATATAGACCTGCTGGATTCTTGCAGCTTCTTTTGCAGAAAGAAGGTTCACAGTCATCCCCTTTTTGACAGATCCTGAAAAAAGCCTTCCTGTGCAGATTTCACCCGCAAGCGGATCCACAACGACCTTTGTGATGACAAACCCAAGATTACCTTTAGGGTTGCATGCTATAAGGTCTTTTCCATATGTTGAGTCAAGATCTCCATGCCATATCTTAGGGATTCTGTATTTCTGGGCAACCAATGGATTCGGAAGGTGCTCAACAACAGCATCCAGAACAACTTCATGGATAGGCGCTTTCTTCCTTAATTCTTTCATATCGTCTTCCCCGCCTGCCTCATATGCGTTTATGACATCATTGAAATTGATGCCTTTCTTTTGCATATAAGGGATGCTAAGGCCCCAGTTATGGAAAGCTGAACCAAAACAGACACTTCCGTTCTGCACATTGACAGTCCATTTGCCTTTGAATTCCTGCGGTGAAATGCTATCTATAAACTTATTTACGCCGGCAATGATCTTCATGAATCTCTGCTGCATCTGTTCAGGTGTCAGCTTCAGCTCTTTTATGAGCCTGTCCACTTTATTGATAAACAAAATCGGTTTGACCCTCTCCTTTAGCGCCTGCCTCAATACAGTCTCGGTCTGCGGCATCATACCTTCGACAGCGCAGACAAGAACGATGCATCCGTCTGCAGCTCTCATAGCCCTTGTGACGTCTCCTCCGAAATCCACGTGCCCGGGAGTATCAAGAAGATTAATAAGGTGCTCCCCGCCTTTCACAGTGTGCACCATAGACACAGCCGAAGTATCAATTGTGATTCCCCTCTGCTGCTCATCCTCGTGAAAATCAAGGACCTGCATTTTTCCTGCAAGATCCTCTGACATCATGCCTGCGCCTGCAAGCAGGTTATCTGAGAATGTCGTCTTACCATGATCTATATGTGCGCATATAGCTATATTCCTGAT
This sequence comes from Candidatus Woesearchaeota archaeon, assembly GCA_016934775.1. Classification (GTDB taxonomy): domain Archaea; phylum Nanobdellota; class Nanobdellia; order Woesearchaeales; family GW2011-AR15; genus JAFGSP01. The sequence continues at coordinate 7,390 of JAFGSP010000135.1, forward strand.
ATTAACGGGCTGATTCATAATGCTCTTGACCTTGTCAACCATCTTTGCCATTTAATCACCTTTTAAGTTAAAAGACATGCATCTCATGCACTGTCTTGTATGTATGAAGCTCATCATCCTTGAACCATAGGGAAATCTCTTTTTTTGCGTTCTCTTCTGAGTCTGACGCATGGATAAGGTTCTTGATTGCTATGCCCTTTTTGTCAGCATACTCATATGCGTGATGGGCAAAATCTCCTCTTATAGTGCCCGGAAGCGCTTTTCTCGGCTCTGTTGAACCGACCATCTTCCTCACGATCTCAACAGCCATGATTCCCTCAACAACCATCGCTATGACAGGACCTGAAGTGATAAATTCTTCCAGTCCCTTATAAAAAGGCTTCTGGACATGGTCAGAATAATGCTTCTTTGAGAACTCTGAATCTGCCCAGGATTGCTTCATGCCTACAATCTTGAGTCCTGCATTTTCAATCCTAGTGATGATGTTGCCTACAATCCCTCTTTGGACTGCATCAGGCTTCAGCATCACAAAAGTCCTCTGGATAAGTTTTTCTGCCATCCTAATTCACCTGCTTATCGTAATGCTTAGACCATCTTGTGGTCCTGGGCTTTCTCTTGAGCTTGAACATGTTCTTCTCGCATTTTCCTGAACAAAAATAAAATATTTTTGAGTCTTTCTTGACATATATCTTGCCTGTCCCTTTTTCGATATTCTCGCCGCAGAAACTGCACTTTGCCATTTTTAACCACTTCCTCTTCCGGTCTTATTCAGCGGCCTGGCCTCAATTTCAGTCTCTCTTAGCATAAGGATATCTCCCTTTTGCACAGGGCCCCTGACATTCCGCCTGATTATCTTGTTGGAGTCTCTGCCTTCAAGGATCTTGCACCTTACCTGGGTCACATCTCCTCTTGTGCCGGTCCTTCCGATTATTTCTTCAACACTTGCAGGAAAAGCATGCGTAAAGGATACCTGGCCTTTTGATTCGCCGTCATCAGATCCCCTTTGGGATCTCATCTTCCTTTGAGTCATTTTAATTCACTTTGAAATCTTTAAGCATAGGTCCTGCTTCGCCAGCCTCTGTTATTGCAACTGCTGATGTGCCTACCTGCAGGCCTGCTGCTGCTCCGAGCTCTTCTTTGCTCGGGACTTCTGCGCAAGGGATGCCTTTTTCTTTACATAGTAAAGGGATATGCATAATCACTTCAGGAGGATTCACATCTTTTGCATATACCACAAGCTTTGCGTTTCCTCTCTCAATAGTCTTGGTTACCTCATTTGTACCTTTCTTGATCTTGCCTGTTGTCCTTGCTACTTCAATTGCTTCATACGCTTTTTCAGCATTTTCGCTCATTTTTCATTCACCTTCCATAGCTTATAGGTAACTAGAAAACGTTACCTTCATTCAGGCACCCTGCAAAGGAATGCCGTCATAACTCACTAGGTAAGCTTCTGGAAATCGGAAGGGTTTATAAAGGTTACTGAATAAACGTTTGTTACTGAATAAACGTTTTTTTGAAGATAATTAATAACTATAAATAATTCTCCAGATAAGCCTCAACCAATGCCATCATAGCAGGATTTGAATATTCGGTTCTAAGAATCAGTGCTTCCTCGCAGGACAACTCAGGATATTGACCAAATCCCTTGTCTTTTTGGTTGAGTGCTTTATCCTCAGGTGATGCTTCGGGAGGAACATAGTAAAAATGACCAACCAATGCATTGTTTTTTCCAATAAACTCACTGACA
>JAFGSP010000136.1 GCA_016934775.1 Candidatus Woesearchaeota archaeon
ATAGACTCAATGATCAGGGACCTAGCCTATGAGACAGGAGGCACTCTGATTACAGCAGACAAGATACAGGCAAGAGTGGCAAAAGCAAAGTCAATTGATGTTATTGAAATACCATTAAAAAGCAGTGTGAAGCAGCTCATGCTTGAAAAGTATTTTGACAGCACAACAATGAGTGTCCACCTCCGTGAAAATATTCAGGCATTTGCAAAAAAGGGATTTCCAGGCAGCTGGAAATTTACAGCAGTTTCAGAAAAAAAACTAACTAGGAAAGAAGTAAGGGACATTGCCCGTGAGTTAGTTGAGCAGATAAAGATGAGGGATGATGCCTTCATTGAGATTGAAAGGCCAGGCTCTACAATCATACAATTTGGGGATTTTAGGATTGTGATAACACGGCCCCCTTTCTCTGACGGGTGGGAAATAACAGCAGTAAGGCCTGTTAAGCTTCTTGAATTAGAAGAATACAAACTTTCTGAAAAGCTGGGAAAAAAGATAAAGGAGCAAGCAGAGGGAATCCTGATAGCAGGAGCGCCGGGCCAGGGAAAAACAACATTTGCCAGGGCGCTCGCAATATTTTTTGCATCACAGAACAAAGTAGTGAAGACAGTCGAAGCTCCCCGAGATCTTATACTTCCGGACAACATAACCCAGTTTGCTATATCTCACGGAACACCCGAGGAAGTACATGACATCCTTTTGCTGAGCAGGCCTGATTATACTATATTTGATGAGATGAGAAACACTAATGACTTCAGGCTGTTTGCTGACTTAAGGTTAAGCGGAGTAGGAATGGTTGGGATAGTGCATGCCACAACACCAATAGATGCAATCCAGAGATTTATCGGAAGGATTGATTTAGGAGTAATACCACAGATAATTGATACTGTGATATTTATTAAAAATGGCACTATTGCAAAACTATACGAGGTCAAGATGACTGTGAAAGTCCCAGCGGGAATGACCGAAGCCGACCTGGCAAGGCCGGTTGTGACTGTAAGTGACCTAGAAAGCGGAAATACAGAATATGAGATATATTCCTATGGGGAAGAAACTGTTGTTGTCCCAATAGGCAAGGTCCAGCTCACTAATCAGGATAATTCAACAAACAAGATTGCTGCAAAGGCTCTGGAAGACAAATTCAAGAAATATTCACAGTATGCGAAAGTTGAGGTAAACAGCCCAAACAGATGCACAGTCTATGTTCCTGAAAATGAGATAGGAGCTATAATAGGCAAACAAGGTAAGAGGATTGAGCAGATTGAGAAAGAGCTGGGCATAAGGATAGATGTCAAAGAAATGCAGAGAACCGAGCATGAGATTGAGTATGATATAGAGATGAAGAAGCGCTACATCCAATTTATTCCAAAGGAAAACCTGATAAGCAGAGAAGTTGATGTTTACGTTGATGATAAATACCTACTCACAGCAAAAGTCGGACAAAAAAATATTATAAAGATACACAAGTTCAACGCTGTTGGCAAAGACTTGCTGCATGCCATCACCACAAAGAAGAAGATTGAAATCCGGGTCTGAAGCATTAATTTTATAAATTACCTGTTTTTCACTTACAATTGAAAGATAAGTTTGCTGCGGCTGACTTATACTGGAGGATGGCAACTGACTATTTCTCCGGGGTATTAAAATGGCACGAATGCATGCACGAAAGAAAGGAAAGTCTGGCTCTACAAGGCCAAGCAAAAAAGTATTGCACAACTGGATAAGGTACAAGCCAAAAGAAGTTGAGCTGTTGATTACAAAACTTTCTAAAGAAGGAAAAACTTCTTCGCAAATAGGTCTGCATCTTAGAGATACTTACGGAATTCCGAGTGTTACATTGATCACAAAGAAAAAAATCTCAAAGATATTAGCGCAGAAAGGATTATCACCAAAGATACCTGAAAACTTAAAATCTTTAATAAAGAAAGCAATCGAAATCAGAAAGCATATGGAAAGGAACAAGAAAGATCTTGTTTCCAAGCGCGGACTGACATTGACTGAATCAAAAATCAGAAGGCTCATAAAATATTATAAAAGAAATGAAGTTCTTCCACAGGATTGGAAGTATGACCCATCAACAGCAAGCCTGCTGCTTGAATAATGAAATATCAAGCTTTCCGGCAGGAGATAAGAAAAGCTGTGGAAAGGTTCAGGGGCTTTGACAAAAGTGAGGTAGTGAGAATTGTCAGCCACCTGGATGCTGACGGTATCTGTGCATGTTCGATTCTAATAAAAGCCCTAAACCAGGAAGATAGAAAATACTCCATCTCAATAGTGAAGCAGCTTACTGAAAACACGCTGAGGGAATACATCACCGAGCAATATAAGCTATATTTTTTTACTGATCTTGGGTCAGGGCAGATTGAACTTATTTCAAAATACCTCAAAGACAGGTCTGTCTTTATACTGGACCATCATCAATTCAACAAAGACATTGTAATCCCTGACTTCATTGTACATGTGAACCCGCATATGTCCGACATAGACGGGAACAGTGAGATAAGCGGGAGCGGAGTTGTCTTCTACTTTGCAAAGGAACTTAATAAAGAGAATGAAGAGCTCGCGCATATAGCAGTTGTCGGAGCCATTGGAGACATTCAGGAAAAAAAAGGGTTTTCTGGCTTAAACAAAGAGATACTGGATATAGCTGTCAAAAGGAAAAAGCTAACAATTGAAAAAGGAGTAAGATGGTTTGGGGTTGAGACAAAGCCCCTGCACAAGCTTCTTGCATATTCAACTGACCCATATATACCAGATATCTCAGGTTCTCCCTCGCGCGCAATCCAATTCCTAAAGAACTTAGACATCGCCCCAAAGATAGAAAACAAGTGGAAGATGTTTGATGACCTTACAGGTGAGGAAAAGCAAAAACTGATCTCCGCTATTATAATAAAAAGAGCAGGTGAGAAGAACCCAGAAGACATCCTCGGAGATAAATATATTCTAACAAGTGAGGAAAAATCTAGCCCTACACGAGATGCAAGGGAATTTTCAACTCTGCTGAATGCATGCGGAAGGCTTGAGCGCGCTTCCTTAGGCATCGGCACGTGCCTTAATGACAAGAGGATAAAGCAGAAGGCAATATCATGTCTAGGTGATTATAAGAGGGAGATAGTAAGTGCTATGAGGTGGTGCGAAGAGAATATAGGTTCAACTTTGAAAGACAAGCCCTATATAATCCTAAATGCAAAAGACAATATCAGGGCAACTATTATTGGAACTGTCGCATCTATCTTATCTAACTCTAAGGACCTTAAACCTGGCACATTTATTATGACCATCGCACAGCTATTGGATAAAACAACCAAGGTATCATTGAGGATAGCTGGCAATGTCAACAATATCGATCTAAGAAAGATTGTTCAGGAGATAGTTGAAAAAACAGGAGGGGAATCTGGCGGCCATAAAAACGCAGCAGGAGCAATCATAAATACCAAGGACGAAGACAAATTTATTAAAGAAGCCAGGGTAGTCCTAAATAGTCATTCTTTGGAAGAAGTAGTCACTTAAGCAAACTTTTTATTTTATCTATACTTTCAGCAACTTCTAATCCTTTTTTTGTGAGAGCCAAAAACTTGAGCCTGCCAAACTTCTTAAATTCAACCAGGCCGTTTTTCTGCATCTCCTGAAGAATTTTAACAACATGTGAATAAGTACAATCAATTACCTTTGCAAGTGAAGAAGCATACATCTGGTTTTTTGCATTCTTCATCTCAACCAGCATCATTGCGGGCTTCTCCCTGAAAAGAATATTGAAGATTTTTTTCTTGCTCATCTTATGCCATTATAAAAAGTCATTCAGTTTAAATATTTATTGGTTCATTATCAATATTCTAAAATATAAATTAGTATATCTATTTAAAAGATATAGTTAAGTATGTCCCTCTGGGTTATCAGTCCGATAATCTCATCATCTTTTTTAACAGGCAGTTTGCCCAGATTGACATTAGCCATAAAGTCGCGGGCAGCAACAATATTTGTATTGTGGCTGATGCTTTCAAGCGGAGCTCTCATAACTTCTCCTGCCTTCATGTTATAAAATAATTGCTTTGCAGAGGCAATGCTTACAACAATCTCGCTCTCTGTGATTATCCCTTTTGGTATGCCGTTATGCATAACAATAACAGCATCAGCATTATTCCTGTGCAATAGCTCCAGAACTTCAAGTATAGGAGTATCGCAGGGTTGGAACAGGGCGACACCGCTCATTATATCTTCTACAGTGCGGAGCATTTCTTCCATATAGTAATAGAACCCTTATGTTTTTATAAATTTTTTTAAATAAGTAAAAATTACCAGGAAGAATGGATGCAATTCCTTTTGATTTATCCCAGGCTCAGATAGAGAGCATATTTGGCAGATACTATGAGCCGGAGTATGACCTACAGGGACTGGAGGGTATAGCTAAGAAAGCAATAAGACATGACCCTAATCTCATAACAATCTACCATGCTGGAGCAATAGACCTTCCGAAGGATAAGAGAGATAAAAACTGGATCCTTGCAAGAGACTCTGTTTTGGAGTCTGTAATACAGAAACTTGAACTCGGGAAGGAATATCAGGCAGTCCCTCCCTTTAGCGGAACAAACAACATGTTGGCTATCCTATGTGGTGTAACTGACCATATCAACCCAGGTGAAATATATTATCCTGAGTTTGACACTGCAAATTTCAGCAACGGCTCACATTCCAAGCTTAGGAGAGTTTTCTGGGACAGCAATGCAGTGCTCCTAAACCTTTCTAATCTCATTGTTTTTGATCTCCATAATACTAATACAACAGGCACTTATGTGG
>JAFGSP010000137.1 GCA_016934775.1 Candidatus Woesearchaeota archaeon
AACGCCAGCAGTGGGCATAATCGTGCGCATAATCTTCCTTAAGTAGAAGAAACCCTCTCTTGTCAAGATCTTCGATAAACATGTCATTGTGTTTTTTTGCATGAAGTTTTGAGAACGGGCCCATTGTGTTATCGTAGAAGCCTTCCTCATCAACCTGGTTGAATGCAGGAATCCCTTCCCTGTGACCGACTTCATAGTCCTCAGGACCGCAGCCAGGCGCCATATGCACCAATCCCGTACCCTGTTCTGTTGTCACATATTCAGAGCTCAGCACTACAACATGGAGCTTTTTTGCTGTTTTTTTCAGTTCTTTAAAATGATGTTCCAGGACATCCTCCATAGGATGCTCATATTCAATTCCCGCAAGCTTCTTGCCAGGGAATGTGTCCATCACAATATAGCTCTCACCTGCCTTTTCTGTAATTACAGTATCAGCAAGGTCTTTGGCAAGTATCCATGTTTCTTTTCCTACTTTTGCTTTTATATATTCAATATCTGGGTTGGCCATCACACCAAGATTATAGGGAATAGTCCATGGTGTAGTGGTCCATATCAGAAGAAATTCGTTCTTTTTCCCCTTTACAGGGAATTTCACATAGATAGATTTATCGATAACATTCTTGTATTCCAGCTCATGCTTTGCTAGGGAAGTCTGGCAGCTTCCGCACCAGGTCATCACCATCTTTCCTTCATACAGCCTATTCTTTTCATGAGCTTTCTTGACAAGCCACCACCCGCCTTCAATGTATTCGTTTGCAATGGTCTGGTAAGCATTGTCAAAATCAAGCCAAACACCCAACCTCTTGAAATCCTTGTTCATCTGTTTTAGATTAGTCACTGCAAAATTCCTGCACTCTTTCACAAATTTTGCAAGGCCGAATTTCTCTATCTCTTCTTTTGTCTTCATGCCCAGCTTTGCCTGCACTTTTCCTTCTGTAGGGAGACCGTGCATGTCATAGCCTGCCCTATCCCATACTTCAAAGCCCTGCATCCTCTTATACCGGGTGACCATATCTTTCAGAGACTTGTTCCATGCTGTCCCCAGATGTATCTTGCCTGATGTATACGGCGGGCCGTCAAGAAAATAGAAAGGCTTTTTCCCTTTATTCTTTGCATTAGCCTTTTCTCTTAGCTTATTGTCTTCCCAGAATTTCAATATCTTCTCTTCTTGGTTCACAGGATCATATTTGTACATTTTATCACCCTAAATCTTATCTTGGTATTGGTTGTATTTTATATAGTTTTTTATACATTTTCATCTCTACCATCTGTCTACAGAGGCTTAAAACACAGCCTCAGCTAAATAATAATAATAATAATAATTGCAGAAATGATAGTGCGAGCAACGATACTCATGGTAAAGAGCTAAGCTGGATTTATATTTAAAAGTTTTGAAGAATTAATTAAGTTTTTCTTTGTAGAAAATCGGCTATCCCACCGCTAAAGCTGGTGGGACTTCACCGCCGATTTTCAGCCAAGTTTCTTCTGTTTTGTTCTTGACCAACTGTTTGAGTTTTCTATGTAATGCTTAATTGTTTCTGCATTCACATTTCCTACTGTTCTGTACATTGTTCCTCTATTCCATAGATGTTTGTATTTCTTTAAAGAAGGATATACTTTTCTTATGTAATAAGAACTTCCTCCTTTAAGAACTTGGAATAATCTCCTGATTGAATAATCAGGAGGACAGGTAACAAACAAATGTACATGATCCGGCATTACTTCCTTTGAGAAGATATCAATCTTGTGTCTCTCACAGACCCATTCAAAGGATTTCTCTGCAATCTCTTTAGTCTCTTTCCATTGAAAAACTTTTCCTCTCTTCTTCGTCACTAACACTACATGATACCATTTCTGACCTATGTTGCGCCGAAACCTTTTTATTTCAGAGTTTCCTCTATTCATTTGTACACCTCATATGCGTTTTTCACAGCTGAAAAACGTGTATGAGCTCATACTTGCACCTAATTCGCTGTGTTAATATTCTCCAGAATTCTCTTTAAGAAAAAGCTTACGCTTTTTCTTCATTAGCCCTAAAGGGCTAGTCCTGTATCCCACAGTTAAAAACAGATGCTAAAGCTGGGACTTAGGAACCTTTTTGCATTAAGTTTTATTCTCCTTTTCCAGCCAAACATTTATATAGTTCTTTTTAAACATATTTTAGAAATGAGTTCTAAGCTTACTATCGGAGGCCAAGCGGTAATTGAAGGCGTGATGATGCGCTCCGCTGACAAGTATGCTATCTGTGTAAGGCGACCTGATAAAAAAATCTCCACTAAGATTATTCCCATTAAAAAAGACCAATGGTACAATAAGATTCCTATAATAAGAGGCATAACAAGGTTCTGCGAGACCCTGTATATCGGCATGAACAGCATTACTTATTCTGCATCTGAAGCAATGGGTGAAGAAGAGAGCATGAACGCAGGGGAACTGTTTTTTACGATACTCCTCTCAATCGGCATGACTATCCTTCTTTTCTACATGGCTCCTTTGTTCATAGCCAGATTCCTTACAAAAAGCAACGGTGTACTTTTCAATGTCATAGACGGGCTTGCGAGAATAGTAATCTTCCTGGCTTATCTCTACATTATCTCTCTGATGCCTGACATAAGGCGTGTTTTCCAGTACCACGGAGCAGAGCATATGACCGTGCATGCCTATGAGCACGGAGAAAAACTGACTGTTAAGAATATCAGGAAACACACAACATTACATCCAAGATGCGGAACAAACTTCCTGTTGATTGTATTTATATTATCAATTTTCTTTTTCACTGCTATCCCTGTCAGGACTTATCTCTACAGGCTTGGAATCAGGCTGCTGCTTCTGCCGCTGATTGCCGGAATCGCATATGAGATTCTAAAGGTCTCAGGAAAGTACTATGAAAATCCTATTGTAAAGTTAATGGCATGGCCTGGTCTGATGCTTCAAAAAATAACTACAAGAGAGCCAGAAGATGACATGATAAACGTTGCAATAAAATCGCTTAAGTCTGTAATTTAAAACAAAAATTTTAAATAGTCAACTGACTTTTTAAAAATGTTCGTCTGGTTGGGGTATTAATGCAAAATGATGGAACTGGGTGGAAATATTGAGCTGGTCGGATTCAATGACATTGATTCTTCTGAGTTGATTGTCCTTAAAAAAATAATAGGCAATTTTGCCAGGAAATTCTCAGACCAATTGCAGGAAGACTATGAAAAACTAACTCTCACCCTCAAGAAAATCCATGGGGAGAAATCATCCAAATTTGAGGTTCAGGCCAAAATAATGACAAAATCCAAGCCTATAAATTCCGAATGCACTCAGAATAACCTTTTCTTCTGTGTTGCCGAGGTCCTGAAAAAACTGGAAGCCCAGATCGGGAAAAAATAAAACGAAAATATGATTGTTCTGAACTATCTACTGACTAAAATCAGGGGTATTACGCTCCTCAATTCATATCCTATTTTCGAATATTAAACAGAGGAACTTCATCCTTGTACTAAAATATAAAGTATTCGTTCACTCGTTTAATAAACTCGAGCAAAATCACACAAAATCATTGCTGATTAGTATATAGAATTTAAAACAATTATTTTTTAGCTGCTTTCTTTGCAGGTTTTTTAGCAGGCTTTTTCTCAGCAGGCTTCTTTACTGGCTTTGCATCTTTCTTTGCAACTGGCTTAGCTGCGGGTTTTGTCTTAGCAGTCTTTGGCTTTGAAGCTGCTTTTTTTGGCTTTGTCTCTTTTTTAGGAGCTGCCTCCTTTTCAGGAGCCTTTTTCCCTTCGCCCTTTTTATCATCAAGAAGACCGTCAAGCTCTTTCTCCAGTTCTTTAACATCTTCTTCTGTAGTCTCTTTTGATTCTTCAGCTTTCACATCATCCTGCTTTTTCTCTTTCTTACCTTCTTTTTCTTCAACAACAGGCTCTTCATACTTGAATCCGAACAATTCAGCCTTCACAATTCCTTCATCGTCTTTGATAACTGTAACCTTAACATGATGCGGAGGATGTTTAATGCCCCTGTCCCACACAGTCTCATTCAAAACTCTTCCTATCTTGACAGATTTCATGTCAACCTTCATATGCCTTGCAAGAAACTCCCTAAGTGTAAGGACTGCTTTTTTAGCCTTCTTGTACCTAGGTGATTTGATAAATCCTTTCCTCAAAGGGACATTGTAGATTCTTTCGATATTAGCCATTTTAAACCTTCGTCCTGCTTCCGCGTCTCCACTGTCTCTTCACAGCGGTATGCCTGCCCGGATGGACTCTCCTGTTCTTACCATATATCTTAGGAACTGTCCAAAAAGGCGCCCATCTGGTCTGACCAGATTTCTTTGAAAGCCTTTTCTTAACTGCAGGATGCTTGAATCGTGTCATTTTTATTCTTCTTTTTCTTTAGTCTCTGCTTTTTTCTTTTCTTCAGCAGGTTTTTCTTCCTTTGCCTCTTTTTTTTCTTTCTTTTCAGGAGCTTTTTTTGCTTCTGTCTTTTCTTCCTTCTCTTCTTTTGCCGGCACTTCTTTTTTATCGGCAACAGACTCTTTCTTATGCTCAGCAGCAGGTTTCTTCTCCTCATGAGCCTTTTCAGGCTTTTCAGCCTTTTTCGGCTTTGCATATTTTGGTTTTATCTTAATAATAATCTTGTCAATAAATGATTTTCCCTGCGGGGTTATCATACGGCCTTTATGCACACCTACCTGGGCCTGCTTGACAAACCCGATAAGCTCAAGTTTCTGCATTATCTTTCTAAGAATATTCCCGCCGCTCTTGAAAGTCTTATCAGGCTTATGTCCCCTGTTCTTCCTTCCGCCGTATTTTGTCCTCAATTTTGATACGCCTATAGGGCCCAGCTTGTATATGGCCCTAAGGACTGCTGCGCTCCTTATGTACCACCAGTTCTTCTCGGCAGGAGGCCTCTCGTTATGCCTTCCTGTCTTTACAAATGAAGCCCATTCAGGAGGCGCCATCTCAGGCATCTTCTCCAGCTGCTTTGCAGCCTCTTCAATCAATTCTCTTGGTGATACATCATATATGCTGACCATTTTTATATCCTCATTGTATGTGACTTTTCAGTCAATAGCGGGGAACATTTGTTCGCCATAAGACTATTTAATCATCTGAAAAGGCAGGTTGTTTATAAAAGTATCGTCTTATTTGCCTTGACTCTTGATTCCACTCTTGATTCAAGCACATATTATATAATCTTATAAATAAGCACTAGATTCCGGGCCGGATGAAACAATTAAGAGGGATGCTGTCTCCTTTGACTTTTACAAGGAAGGAATATGCCAATCCCAGAACCTATGATTTCATAGAAGATCTGATGAGCCAGGGAATTCCTGTATCATGCATAGGATGGTCTTGTTATGGCGCAGGTGTGCTTCCAGAAGGAATGTATTCATCAAATAGACCTGTTCCACTCTATCATGAAAGAACTTTTGCTGTAGCAACGCCCAGCAGCAGCACTTGCAGAGTATTAGCATTATTCAATGGCACAATCGGATTAGCTCATATCCCCAGAATCCAGCGCCTGCCAGATAAAAGATTAGTTGAGCCTGAGAAATCACCAATCAGATACCTTGAATATATGATTAAAGACATGGGGCATAACCCTGATTATCCTGTAAATGAGGACATAGATGCAATCATTGTCGGAGGAGCCAATATCGGAGAGATTATTCTTGCATGCAGGCTTAAGCAGATACCTGTTGCAGACAAATATAATCAAGGAGATGAAAATGAAGGCTATCTCTCAAAAGACGTTGTGCTCCTATCATCCGGTGAGCTATTCATATTCCTGGAGAATCAAAAAGAACCTATTCTTAAGCATTTTAAGAGCCATTGACAAAAAAAATAATCTATTACTACATCTCCTCAGGAGCCTCTATTCCTAACAACCTTAGTCCTGTCTCGATGACCTGCCTCACGCAATCCACTAAAAGAATTCTTGCTTTTTCCAGGTTTTTATCCTTCTGGACAATCTTGTGCTTGTGGTAATACTCGTTAAAGGCCTGGCTCAGATCAAGCAGATGCCTTGTGATAAGGCTCGGCTTGTATTCATTAGCAGCTGCCTCTGCTGTTTTAGGGAAGTCTTCAAGCAGCCTGAGTATAGCCTTATCTTCATCTGAATTCAAAAGTGAGAACTCTACTTCATCCGAAACTTTTTTCTTATGTTTTTTAAGTATGCTGCATGCCCTGGCATGTGTATACTGCACATAAGGCCCTGTCTCACCTTCAAAAGAAAGCGACTCTTTTGGATTAAACACAAAATCCTTCATCGGATCATACTTCAGGATAAAGAACTTTACAGCGGCCATGCCAATTGACTCTGCTCTTCTCTCAAGCTCTTTCTTGCTTATGCTCTTATGCCTCTCCTGTATCTCTTTCTTAGCAGCCTCATGCATTTCATCAGCAAGATTGTCTGCATCTACAACATTTCCCTCGCGGGATTTCATCTTTCCTTCAGGGAGATAGACCATACCGTATGCAAGGTGGTAACAGTCTTTTGCAAAAGGATATTTAAGCATATCAAATATATTAAACAGGACTTTAAAATGGTGTATCTGCTCGCTGGCCACAACATAGACCATCTTATCCATCCTGTAATCATCATATCTCAGCTTTCCAAGCGCAATGTCCTGAGTTATATAAATTGAAGTGCCGTCTGCTCTCAGCACTATTTTCTTATCTATTTCCTTATCAGCATAATAGATGTTACCTTTTTCATCTTTATGGAAGTGACCTTTTTTTAGGCTGTCCAGTACAATATCCTTGCCTTTTGTATAATGATTACTCTCATAATAGGGCTTTTCCATCTCCACACCATATCTCTTATAGGTCTGCTGCATGCCCTCGAAAGCCCATTCGTTCATCTTTTTCCATAATTCTCTTATCTCCCTGTCTCCGTCTTCCCACTTTCTGAGCATCTCCTGTATCTTTTCCTCAAATTCAGGGTGGGCCTTGGCTTCTTTTGCATACCTAACATACCAGTCGCCTACATAGTGGTCTGGCTTTTTGTCAGGCTCTTTTGCTCCACCATACTTCTGATAAGCCAGCATGGACTTACAGATATGAACTCCCCGATCATTGACAATATCAACCCTTATAGTTTTATAGCCAAGAAAACCAAACAAATTAACCAGGGAATTGCCCAGAACCATGTTCCTCACATGACCTAGGTGAAGCGGCTTGTTAGTATTAGGACCAGGAGATTCTATCATAACCGAATAGTCTTTTTTGCTTCCTTTACCGTACTTTTTACCTTTTTTATAAATAACAGAAAGAACAAGTTCTGCAAGCATTTTTTTATTGACAAAAAAATTTACATATGGCCCAAGCACACTGACTCTTGTGATATGCTTAGAAGGCTTAATCTTGTTCCCTAAATCAATAGCAATTTCTCCCGGACTTTTCCTGAATTCTCTTGCTAAAGTAAAACAGGGAAAAGCATAATCTCCCATAACAGGGTCAGGAGGCAATTCCAGCATTGATTCTTCAATATCCCTATCAAGAGCCTTAGAAAGAGCTTTTGCAATCTCTTTTTGGAAAATGTCTGCCATATCCTAGTGAGTAAGAGCTGATAGTTAAAAAGCTTTTTGAATTTAATCAACTGCACCCTATAGATAAACAATAAAGGATCCAATGAAATAAAGGAGTATACAAACATAACATCATCATAACTCTATAACTTGATTTTTTCCGAATCCTTTTCCCTGGCACCCAAATAAATATAAAGCGCTTTCTCGAAATCAACAATTGCGTTCTGCATCCTTTCTGAGTTATTAGCAATTATCTCCGCATAATATG
>JAFGSP010000138.1 GCA_016934775.1 Candidatus Woesearchaeota archaeon
ATTAGTTAGTATGGATAATATAAATGGAGCAGTTGGAAGGCAAATTCACAGTGGAGACGTTTGCAAAGGAGCGAGGCTTGGGCAGGCAATCAGCCATCAATCTTCTCTCAAAACTAAAAAAGCAGGGGTTTGCGACAGTGAGCGGAGGAGGCCGCCAGAAGAGAATATACAAGATAAGCAGGGTTCGCATGACGCCTGCAAACGGTTTTTTCTACCTCCTGAACAAATACTCACCTGAAAAAATAACTCCCTCATTCGAGCACTACGTACACGGAAAATACGGCGCAGAGCAGGCAATAATCGACGGGCTTATGCTGCAAAGGGAGAGAAATGACTCGAGGACAAGAGAAGCTATGCTTCACTTGTTCAGGCACGTCAATGACTGGAAAAGGCTTTTTGACTTGGCAAAAAAAGAAGATATAATAGAAGAAGTCCATGAGCTCTACGAGGAAGCAAGGCAAAAGACAAAATGCAGGACCATGCCAAAGAGGTACGAAAGATGATAAACACCCAAGACCAAGAGGAATTATTCAAGCTGATAGCAGAATATCTCTCGGCAGACATACGCTGCTTGGCAATAGGCGGAACTGCCATGATGTTTTCCGGATACAAAAATGCGACAAAAGATATCGACCTCGTATTTGAAAGCGAGAAAGCAAGGCTGACATTCATCAAAGCCATAGAACAGCTTGGCTACAAAGAGAAATCCCTTATTGAAGCATACGATGATAAGAGAAGAAGGCACAAAGGAAAACCAACGATGTTCTCAAGAGGAGATGAAAGGTTTGACTTATTTGTGAAAAACGTCTTTGGCTTTGAGCTTGACGTAAAAAACACGGCATTCACACAAAGGCACGACTTCATAGGGAAAAGAGAGCTGATAATCAAGGTCCTTCCGAAAGAATATCTCCTGCTGCTAAAAGCCATCACTGGAAGGGAGAAGGATGAAGAAGACATGGAGACAATAATCAGCATAGGAAAAGACATAGATTGGCAGCTCATAGTTGATGAGGCAATAAAGCAGAAGAGCAAAAATGGGTGGCTGTTGCTTGATCTTGAGGAAACTATGCAAAGGCTTAGGAAGAAGGCATTTATTAAGAAGCAATACTTTGATGCAATCTATAAGGCACAGAAGGAGATTGCCAAGAAAAAGCACTGAAATGAGTTGTCCGCATTTTGTGTATGACTGAAATCAATCTTTCCTAATCAAAAAAACTTTCAGAAAGATTTATGCTTTTCATGAAAAAATTGCTATTTTTCTTGAGGAGAGTATTTAATCAAGCATTTGTACTTCAATCTGATGGCTAAAAAAGACATCATGCCGTGGGAAGTCTGCAAAAAAGAGCACATCAGAACATCACAGCAGATGACGAGAAAAAAACCGAGCTCTTGAAGATGATAGAACTAAGAATCAGCTTCTGGGATTCGCAAGAGCTGGCTGATGAATATACTTTTCTGTTGATTGAAGGCTATTACGAGATAATAAAGGAGTTACTGGCTGTTTTGCTTTTAAAAAACGGGCTTTCTTCGGACAATCATGAATGTCTCATATCGTTCCTCAGAGAAAAACATCCTGAACTAGATTATGAGACTGCCAAGATATACGAGCTGAAAAAAATAAGAAATGATATTGCATACAGAGGAGTTCTCCTAAAAAAAGAATATCTTGACAGGAATAAGCCTGAATTAAAACATATAATGAAGAAGTTGATGGAGATGATTACTAACTAATCCAATACCTTCAAATAACCTGATAGGCAAATCCCGTTGATTATGTTGTTCAAAAGCCCCTTAGTGAGCTTGGATATATCATCCTCAAAAATTATGTGTATCTTATGATCCAGCATTTTCTCAAATTTATTAAGCACCAATGAACTATCTTTTGCTTGTACGAACAAGTCTATATCACTTTTCTTGTCATACTCTCCTTTCCTTATGCTTCCGAAAAGGACTATGCAAGTGGAATTTGTCTTTTCCTCAAGATAGCCTATCAGGCCTGATTCTTCTATCTTGAAAAACATCGCTTGCTGCTTGTAGAACTTTAAAAGAGGGCTTTCATAGTTCGCTCTGAATGAGGGGTAGATTCCTGTGTTGTTTCTTATTATCAGCCCTTTTTTTTGGAATTCGGCAAGATAATTCCTTAAGGAGGTTGGTGCTATGCCTGAGAGCCTTGAGAGCTCTCTTAGATGGAAATCCCTGCCAGGCTCTTCGAAAAAGAATCCCATTATCTTTAACTTGTTTTTTTGGAACATAACTGTCACATTATCTGAACAACTGTTCAATAAAAGTTACACTAGATTAAATAAGTTTCGATTGAGTGTTATAACCACTCGAAAGTGACAACGAAACCGAAAAGTATTTAAATAGGAATACGAATAACTCCCCATATCAATTAATAAAATTAACTACAAGGTGATACTTATGGATGCATACGGAAACGTCTTATTCGAAAGGAAAAGAGAATACTCAACACAAAGTCCAGAGCTCGAAAAAATGATAACCAGCACAATAGAAGCTGGCAAGAAAGAAAGATTCGACGCTTTCAAGAACAAGGCACAAAGGGGAATGGGAGCAGTCACAGTATTCTTAACATCATTCGGAACAGGACCGGTCATAGACCTAGGACAGTACATAGGACTAATAAACGAAGACGCACAAAAAAGCAGAACAGTGCAAATTCTTGACAAATTCAGAGGGATGACAGGATGCAAGAAAGCACCTGATGACGAAGTACCGCAGGAAGTGACTTACTTATTTGAAATAGTGGATCATATGACAGGACAAGGAAGGACTTTTACCAAGCAAGGATACACCAACACCGCCATGACTATCACCTCTGCAGAGACAGAGATATCAGGAGTGGTGCCAGGCTACCTATCAATACAAGACCCGAGCACAGGAGAAATCCTCGG
>JAFGSP010000139.1 GCA_016934775.1 Candidatus Woesearchaeota archaeon
GTCCTGAAAGTGTATTTATAAAATAATTTCATAATCATAGAAAACAAAAATAGAAAACAAAGATTAAAATTGAAGAGTAAGGAGGTAACACATATGAAAAGGATAACAACTTTGTTTGTGCTTCTTATATTTCTGATAAGCACAATATCTGTAGCGGCGCAGGATCCGGCTACAGTCTCTGCACAGGATACAGGAAACAGCGATTCTGCAGGAAATGCAGAGTCCTCAGCAACTGCTGATTCGGCTGAGGATGATGCCGCTACTGAAGAACTTGAAGTAGAGGATATCCCTGAAGAAGTGCAGGAAGAAGCAAAAGAACAGACCAGCGATGCTCTATGCGCAAAATACTTACTAAGCAAGTATCCAAAAGTAAGGCAGGCAAGAATAACTGCGGTATGCAACCAGTTGAGAATAAGGGTTGCAAATGCTGAAAGGCCTGTTGTTGCAGCCAGATTAGCAAAGGCCAGGCTTGACCAGGTATCAAATATTGATGCAGCAAAAAGAAATGATTTACTAGCTGCTCCCGCAGAAGTAAGAAGAAGACTAGCAAAATTAAGCGATGACAATCTTGCAAAGCTGGCAAGGAATCTTGATGCGGAAGACATAGCAAAACTAAAGGCTTTAGGAAGCGACAGGATTGCTGAGCTTGCAAGCATGAATGCAACCGGGCTGAGAAATGCGCTTGCAAAATATAGAGTCCTTAAAGTAAATAAAGCAGACCTTTACAGAAACAGAGAGATCACGGCTGCGAAATATAATGCTGCGAAACAGAGATACATGAATGCAAAGAACGCGTTTAATAGTATAAAAGAAAATATGGGAACCCAAAGGCAGGCTTTCAGGGATGCTGTCGAATCAGGCGATGAAGCAGCAGCTCTTGAACATGCGAAAGAATACCTGCTGAAAGCAGCTGATTATGTTCTAAACGGGCTTGAAAGGATTGCTGCAAAAGCAGAAGAAAATGACGACCTTACAGAAGATGAGGCTGCTGAAATTCTTGCTAATATTGACGAACTGAAATCTGAGATTGAAGCTGCAAAAGCTGATGTTGAGGCTGCTGAGACCAAGGATGAACTAAAAGAAGCAGGCACTGAGATAATCCAAGCATGGAGAAGGATGAGATACAGAATATCACTCCAGGCAGAAGCTGTCATCAAAGCAAATGTACTTGATGTGCTGAAAAGGGTAGAGCAACTTGAATCAAGGCTTGAGTCAGCTCTTGAAAAACTGGAAGGGCAGGGATATGACATTTCAGGGATTGATGAGCTGCTTGATGACTTCGCTGAAAAAGTAGACCAAGCCCGAGATAAATTCAGTGAATCTGAAGAAAAATTCAAGGATGCAAGAGAAGAGGCAAATAACGAAGAACCAGATAGGGAAGAAGTCATGGAACTTGTAAAAGAAGCCCATGACCTTGTAAAAGAAGCCCATGAGCTGGTGAAAGAGGCCCATATAATCCTTAGAGAGATAGTGAAAGAAATCAAAGATACTGCTGGCTCGCTTGAAGCTGTGGAAGAGACTGACTCCGAGATTGTTGAGGTTGTCGAAGAAGTGACAACTGGAGAAGCTTCAGTATAATTATTTTTTTATTTTTTTATTCACCAATAAATTTAAATAGCATATCAATGGATAAATTTTAAGAGGGATAAAATGAAAAGACTAATCGCAATCTTACTATCTGCCCTGATCATTTCTATAGTGATCACCGGATGCGCAAAAAGCCCTGGACCATCTGCTGGGGATTCAACAACAGGAACGCAGGACAGCACTGCAACAGAAGCAACCGGAGACGAAATAACGGGGGATATAACCGAGAGTATAACTGAAACAGATTCTGTTGAAGAAGACCTTGATGTTGATGAACTGGATACTGAGCTTGACAGCCTTTCTGAGGATCTAGAAAACTGGTAGATTTGAGACTGCGACAAGCAATACTGCAAAAGCAGCTGTTATTCCATACACTAATTTATTCCATCTGAATATTTTTGCCCCGTCAAAATTCATGAAAGGGATCATATTGAACACTGCAATCAATGAATTTATCCTGAAGCCGTAATTGAGTACTATAAATAATATTCCTGAGGCTTGAAGGCCTATTTGTAAACCCAAAAAAACAACTGCTAAGACTATATTCATAAGCGGACCTGCAAGCGAAATCTTTCCATTCTTGTCTTTTGAAACATAGCCATGTATGAATACAGCCCCAGGAGCTGCAAAGACAAATCCTAGAAAAGCAGAGAACACAGCAAATATCAGCATCCTGTCATCTGCCCTGAACTCTGCCCAGCAGCCGTATTTCTGCGCAACATATTTGTGGGCAATCTCATGAAGCAAAAAGCCCAGACCGACTGTTATCAGGGCAATCACAAAGTAGACTAAAAAGACAGAAGACAGTATGTTGCCCATCAGTATTGCGAACGCTAGGGATACTGCAACCCATGATTTCAGGAGATGCTGTTTTTCTATATCTGAAAATTTCATAACAAGGACATAATCGGAATTACTATAAAAAGATTATCTGAAAACCGAAAGGAATATAATTAAGATTTTTTCACCCTGATTAATGAAATATAAATCTCCTAGTAATGTCCTTTTTGAAAAAGAGATAATTAAGGGTTATGCCTGCAAAATAAGAAAAGGGCTTAGAAATCAGCAGTACAGGCTATGTCTTGTCCTGAATGAAGAAGGTGATTCTGCTCCCTGGATTTCTGCTTCCTTCGCCCTCTACGAAGTAAGGAACAAGGAGTTAGTTCTCATCTGCAAATTCTCTTCTGAGGAGACACTAGATAATATATTAATAAACAATAACCTTGACAAATCTGCTGCAGAAGCACTTGAAATCCTTACAAAAAAATCACACAAGTCTTCAAGACATGGTGAAGTATCTGTCTCAAATTTACAAGATCCTCCTCATTATAATCAACCAGAAGATTGAGATAATACCTGTCTCCTGTGCCCCTGAACATCCTCCATAGCTTTAGTGGATCACCGCCATACATTCTTTCTACAATGATGTTGCTTCGTTTTATTCCTAGCTGCTGCTCAATCTGTTTCAGCCCGCCTTTCAATCCAGCTTTGCTGCATAGGTGCCTGACATCTATGTGAGGGACTTTTGGCAGGAGCCCTGGATATTTCTTATTTAGGTAGGGAATGTCAAAAGAAGACCCGTTGAAAGTCACCAGCAGCCTATATTTTCTTAGCTCTCGTCTAAGTGCTGAGATATCAAGGTTCACATCTCTTATCATTATTTTTGTATCAACGCCATCAAACAATCCTATAACAGTCAGAAAAGACTCCTTGCTTGTGGCACTTGATGTCTCAATATCCAGGAAGATTGCCTCTTCCTTAAAAAAATCGTATAATCTCCATGTCTCAGTGCCTGGAAATCTGCCGTAGAAATAACCTGAGTCATTATCACGCAGGGCAAGTTTTGCCTCATGGATTTTCCTGTCATAATACGGCTTTGATCTATTTGATATACCCTTAACTTTGTTGTTAAGAAAATCATCCCAGTCATTTATGCCCTGCTGCCAAATAGATTGCTCTTTTTTCTTTTTTATCCCCGGAAGGAAAAGAAAGCTGTTCCTGATCATACGAAATCTAAATGAAATCTGATATTAAAGGCTTATGAGAGCATGTCCAGTGGGATTTATGTCCAGTGCAGATAATAACAAATTCAGATAAGTATTTAAGCAACCTTGCAGTTGTTTTTTTTCATGTGGAAAGACAAGACCCTTCTTCTTGTAAACACTGGTTCTATAAAAAAAAGATTCATACTGCAGCGGATGAAAAAGCTGGGTGTGAATATCATTGCGCTTAATAAGGAAAAGAACTGGGCTGCTCCTTATGTTGACTATTGGATTCTTACAGACACGACAAACCATAAAGAATCAATGGATAAACTGGAAAATTTCACTGTGAAGAACCCAAATATAACTATCGAAGGAGTGCTTACTTTCTGGGAAGATGATGTCCTGCTATGCTCAAAGATTGTAGATGCATACGGGTTCAAAGGGATTTCTTATGACGTGTCAAGGACTGCAAGAAACAAAGCGCTTTTCAGGCAGTTCTGCCAAGCCAACAACCTGCCAGTAACAAGATTCATGAAGATATTCTCGGAAAGCGATCTTGATTTTGTGATAAAAAACTTCAACTTCCCTGTTGTCGTCAAGCCTTCTTACGGGTCAAGCAGCGCCCTTGTTGTGAAGGCAGAAAATGAGGAAGAGCTAAGGTCTGTATACGTATATGTTAAGGAAAACCTGTCCACCAACATTGAGTCTGCGCTGGGAGACGGCATGGACATAATGGTTGAAGAATATATAGATGGTGATGAGGTTGATATTGACATCCTTATACAGAACGGCAGGATAAAATTTTATTGTATCTCTGACAATACAAAAACTAAAGAGCCGTTTTTCATTGAGACAGACAGATATACGCCTTCACAGCTGCCAAAAAAAGACCAGGATGCACTAATCCAGATGGCAGATGAGGTGCTTGAAAAGCTTGGTGTGCAGGACGGCTGCATTCATTTTGAGGCCAAGTCGACAAAAAAAGGGCCTGTGCCGCTTGAAGTCAACCTAAGGATGGGTGGAGATGAGATATATTCAAGTGTAAAAAAAGCATGGAAAGTAGATCTCATCGAAGGAGCCATGATGATCGCCTGCGGAATCCATATCCCTAAGATTACTCTGCCTGAGAATCCTGCCTGCCATCTTATTGCGAGAACATTGACTCCTGAGTTTTCAGGCATACTTTCAAATCTTGCTGTTTCTGAAAAGATATCAAAACTTAAGTTCCTGGAAGAGATCGATATATTCAAAAAGATTGGCGACCCTGTATTTGTCCCGCCTGAAGGATATGAATACCTTGGCTGGCTCATGGTCTCAGGAGATAATCACCTTGATTCACTGGATAACCTTTCCTGCGCTCTTGAGCACATAAAGTATGAAGTTGCAAAGTTCCACAAAGAGTCAACTATAGGCAGCCTGATAAGGAAAGAAAAGCTTTCAGGGATAAGGATAAAGAGGATTGAAAAGCTGACAAAAATATCACATTCAGGGCTCAAGAGCCTTAAGATAGGTATACTAAGTATGCTGGGAGAAAGGCCAGAGCATTCTGAAAATCTAATCTCTAAGACTTTATCAAAAGCTGGCTATAGCATTGAGACCATTTCCATCTCTGACCTTAAAGAGATAATAGAAATTCTAAAGAAAAAAGACCTGGACTTGATAATAAACGCCGGCTCAAAAAACCCGGTAACAAACCAGCTGATTACCTCTGTCCTTGATATACTTGAGATTCCATATCTTGGCTCAGCCCAGGTTGCGCTTGCATTGTCTTCAGACAAAATGATATTGAAAAAACTACTGAATTTTCATGGCATACCGACGCCTAAATGGGACTATGCATATGAAGCAGATGACCCTATAAGCGATGATCTGGCATATCCGCTTATAATAAAGCCTGCAAGACTGGACTACGGAATAGGGATATCAGAAGAATCAATAGTCCATAATAAAGAGCAGAGAAACTCCCAGATAAGCAAGATAATCTCAGCATTCAGGATGCCTGTGATAATTGAAGAATTTATCCACGGCAATGAATTTTCTGTCCCTATAATAGGAAATGATAAACTAAAAATATTGCCCATAATCAGAAAAAACCAGAAGCTGAGCCCTGTAAGAAAAATAAGCAAGAACATCAAGTCTCTTGTTACTGAAATGGCTATGGACACCTATAACATTGTAGACTGCAGGGATTATGGAATAGTCGATATTATAGTGGATAAGAAGAATAACCCATTTGTCCTTGAAATCAACTCGCTGCCCCTGCTTTCTGAAGACTCAATATTCAACATCGCCGCTAAAGAGGATGACCGCACATTTCTAAGCGTGATTGAAGACATAATGCAGGCGTGTGTGGAAAGGAGCAAGAAAGGAATCAATGGGAGATAAAAAAGAAAGACTAGATATAAAATTCAACAACATCTCCTTCCTGAATTCCGTGTCTCCTGCTGAATCCTGCTTTTGTCTCGATGACATAAAGCGCAGGGCTGCCTGGAGTATACCTAGAACAGGGATCATCTGTGCATGGAGGAACACTGTCTGCGATGTAGATTACTTTCTTATCCGCATCAAGAAAAATCATATCTATATAGATGAGCATGTTTTTCATCCAAAAACTGTATCTATCAGGAGTATCAAAGACAAAAAGCATTCCCTCATCTTCCTCAATAGATTCCCTATACATAAGACCCAGGGCTCGCTCTTCAGGCGTATCTTTAACTTCAAGATTTATGCAGTATCCATCCTGAAAACAGGCTTTGTCTCCTGTCTCAATCAAAGGTACAGAAATTAGTACAATAATCAAAAGCAACAGAATTATGATAAACAAGGCAATCTTTTTTACACTTAATCTGAATATTGTTTTCTTTTTTGACCTGCTCATCTTCAAAAACAATTTTTCAGTGAGGCTGTATAGCATAAGTATAAGGTAAATGTATATTAATAATTTTACTTCATAGAAAAGCATTGATAAGTATACAAAAGGGAAAACAGAGGCTGCAAGAAGCGCTGCAGGTGTTTTCATGATCGCAAAACCCCTATCGGAAACCCTAAGGATAAACTGGGCAATAAGAAAATAAGTAAAAACAAACCCAAATTTCGGCAGATATTTCAGCATTAAAACACTATTGAAAAAGTATATGCTTACTATCAGGCATAGCATGATAAAATTATCCGCCAGGATATCAAGCTTAGCTCCATAGCTGGTTGTTTGGCCTTGGAGTCTCGCAATCATGCCATCCAGATTGTCTGTAATGATTGCAGCTGCATAAAAGACAATTACAGAGTATATTTTTCCGAAATAGGAAAAAAAAAGTATTAAAATTCCCAACGGAAGTCTTAAGAAGGTAATTAGATTAGGAAAATTCAGATACTTTTTTTGATGCATGATAAACGGATAGAACACTCTGATATAATTCTTTCTTTCGCGTAATCTTTTTAAATCCCGCGTTCTTCCTAAGATGCATGGCAAGAAAGGATAAGATAAGCATGCCCTCTGGGGGGGCTGGTATAACAAGGTATTTTGATGACTATAAGTCAAAGATTGAGTTCAAGCCAGGACACATAATCTTTCTGGCAATTGTTGTTATTGTCCTTGTGCTTGCGCTCCATGTGTGGGGAAGCTCTTTTTTCGGATGATGATTTCTACGAAAGATTTTTAAAATACTCCGTCTATTCTCTGTATTAAAAAAAGAGGGGTATCTGCTTGGAGACAAAATCTATTGATTCTTACAAGATAGAAGTCAATAAAATTCCGTTAGAGATACATATATATAGCCAGAAAGGCCAGCCTGTGCCATTTTACTATCTTTCTCTCCTTAATCTGACTAAAGAAACAAAGAGGATAATTGAGAGAATCAGGGAAGACCTCATCACCAGCCTGAGTTTTGAGCTTACTAAGAAAAAATCAAACGAAGGGGAAAGTGAAATAAAAGAGCAGTTCAAGACAAAATTATACGGGATAATAAAATCTCAGTTCTCAGGAGTTGATGAGAACACGACCCATCTTATTGCTAATTACATAATTGTCACAAGCCTCGGGTTGGCTGAGATTGAATTCCTTCTGGAAGACCCTGAGCTTGAAGAGATTGTCATCAATAATTCAAAATCTCCTGTATGGGTCTATCATAAGAAATACGGCTGGCTCAAGACAAATATCATCTTTAAGGATGAGAACAAGATAAGGCATTTTTCCACCCAGATCGGAAGGAAAGTCGATAAAGGAATAAGCATCCTTGAGCCCCTGCTGGATGCCCACCTTGAAACAGGAGACAGGGTAAATGCCACCCTCTCCCCCATCACTTCTGAAGGTAACACAATAACAATAAGGAAATTTGCAAAGACTCCCTGGACAATAACCTCTTTTCTGGAGAACAAGACACTTGATTTCTCTGCTGCTGCCCTGATATGGCAGGCCATGCAGTTTGAGCTATCTGTGTTAATTGTCGGAGGCACTGGCTCCGGAAAGACTTCTTTCCTGAATGTGCTATCTAATTTTTTCCCGCCTAACCAGAGGATAATCTCAATAGAGGACACAAGAGAGCTCAAGCTTCCAGAAACCTTGCATTGGGTGCCTATGCAAAGCAGGCTTCCGAATCCTGAAGGCAAAGGTGAGATAACAATGCTGGACTGTATGGTAAACACACTTAGGATGAGGCCCGACAGGATAATAGTCGGAGAAGTGAGAAGAGAAAAAGAGCTGGAAGTTATGTTTGAAGCGATGCACACGGGCCATTCGGTATACAGCACCTTCCACGCGAGCAATGTGGAAGAGGCTATTGCCAGGCTCACAAATCCCCCGATAAACCTGCCTCATCAATTACTGTCTTCTCTTGGCCTTATTGTTGTGCAGCACAGGAACAGGCGTTCAGGAAAAAGGAGGACTTTCCAGGTAGCAGAAGTAAGTGAGACCGGAGAGCCTTCATTGATATTGCAGTATGACCATATGAGTGATACTATGAAACAGATCAATCAGCCAAAAAGGATACTCAAGACACTCAGTATGTTTACGGGCATGTCCGCAAGACAGGTTTTTGAGGATATCCAGGAGAAAATCCTTATGTTGAAATGGCTGGTCGGAAAAAAGATTGCAGATATTGAAACAATCGGCCTTATCATGAGTGACTATTATACAGAAAAAGAAGACTTGATGAAACTGGCCAGGAACAACCTGGATTATCAGGTGCCTGACAAAACATCCTAGGTGGAGAAGATCAAAAAAAAACTTACTTTCTTGGAAAGGCTTGAAGATAATCTGAAAAAATCCCAGATGGGCTATGATGCCAATAAATATATGGGGATGTCCATAGTATTCAGCCTAATCATCGCCGGAACTATGGCTGGATTCACATTTGCATTGGCTCTGAAAAACAATTCAGGGATTGGAAACGCTATAATCATATTTATTGTTTTTTTTGCTATCTCATTTTTTATGATCCTGCAGATACCTTCTTTTGGGATTAAAAATAAAAAAGCGCTTCTGGAATCTGATCTGTTATACAGTGCAAGGCATCTGGTGCTTAAGCTTGAGGCTGGCTCATCCCTGATAAACTCCTTTGAAAGCGTATCAAAACTTAAGACAAACTCAAGCGTATATTTCAAGGAACTGATGTATGACATATCTCTTGGAGCTACTGTTGAAGACGCCATTAGAAAAGCGATAGAATACAGCCCGTCAAAAGCATACATAAAGATACTTGAAGAGATAAAGAGCTCTCTAAGGACCGGAAGCGATATCCAGAAAACATTGAGGTCAACACTTGATGACATAACAAAGCAGCACCTTATCCAGATTGAAGAATATGGAAAAAAGCTTAATCCAATGTCTATGTTCTATATGATAATAGGAACAATCCTTCCTTCATTAGGCACTTCTATGCTTGTAGTGGCATCAAGCCTTGGGCTTCTCGGCATTATACTTTACAAATGGATGTTCATCGCCATGGCACTGGTTGTATTTGCAATGCAGATATTTTTCATACTTGCCTTCAAATCACTGAAACCGGCGGTGATAGGATGAGTTTCCTCGCTGATATCGGAAAGTATATCCTTCCAGACAAGATAAGAACCAACATGAAAAGATATCTGCAGAAGACTGGCAGATATGATGCGCCTTATGAATTATACGGCGCATTGTTTTTACTATCCATCTCAGCAAGCACTATATGCTTCATCATGTTTATATATCCTGCTTTCAGCACTTCTTCAACTGTGCTACTGATACCCCTGACTATATTGGGCATAATTGTGCTGGAAATACTTGTTGTTCTTGTGCTGGGAATATTCTTCTGGATATACTATGAATTTATCATCTTCAGGAGAACCACAATGATAGAGGAGGTCCTGCCGGATTTTCTTCAGGAAGTCTCTATAAATCTGAGAGCAGGGATGAGTTTTGACAAAGCATTGTGGAATAGCGTGGAGCCAGAGTTCGGAGTCCTGGAAAAAGAAATAGAAATTGTCGCAAAAAAAGTCATGGCAGGAGATGATACTGAAGAAGTGTTGAATGAGTTTGCCCATAAATATAATTCCACCCTGCTCCAGGAATCAATGGACATGGTGCTTGTCGGAATCAAATCCGGTGGAAACATTGCTGAGCTTATAGATAAGATTGTCGAGAATGTGAAAGAGGCTTCCTTCCTAAGAAAAGAGCTTGTCGCATCAGTTATGAGCTATGTCATTTTCATAGCAGTAACTGCTGTAGTAATATCACCAATATTGTTCGCTTTGTCCTTCAATCTTATGCAGATAATCCAGGGATTAGGTGAAAAACTGACAACTGCAGCTTCATACGGTGTGTCTTTTTTTAGTCCTGGAGAGACAAATATAAAACCTGAAGATTTTATTTTATTCTCAAAGCTTTCTGTCATCATTATTGCGGCAGTTTCTTCTATGATAATCGCTGACCTAAGAGAAGGCAGCATAAAAGCAGGCATAAAATATGTCCTGATTTTCGGGCCGGTAGCTTATCTGATATATGTTGTTTCTCTTGCATTATTTACAGGAATATTCGGCGTTATAGGATAAGAAAATACGAAGTGTAATCTGCTTTATACTCACAATCATACTTAGAACTCAACCATGTCCCCAATCTTAGTTTTGGTTCTTCCAATTGATCCTTGTGGTAGTTCAAGCACATACTTTGCTTTTTTCTTAGATATATAGACAGTAAACGGCCTGAAGTTTTCTTTAGATTCTATTACTCGTTTAGATTCATCCAGAAAAAGGACATCGATAGGGTAAAAAACAAAAAACATATGCAGATCAACTCTTATTGGCATTTTGAAAACAAAAACTAACCCTTTGTCAGAAATTTTATTTGAGAACATAAGGCCTAATGCTTTTGAGAATATGCTGGTAAGGACTTTGTTTTCTTTACAGAGAATCTTGTTTTTTGTCTTGTTTTTTATCATGTGCATAGGGTCTTGCTCAGCCCTGTAACCTCGTAGAATGCAAGATTCCCGCTGTCTATCCTGAACCAGGTCGGCATATCCTGCACTGTGCAGTAATCTGTAGTGCCTCCTGAGCCGAAATATATATAGTCTATCACAGACCTTGACTTGATCGGAATGCTCTGCGCACTAAGCTTCTCCAAGTTAATCATGCTTTCAATCCCATAAGGGGATGCTGAAAAGTTACCTGTGAACCGCATCAGAAAGCTGGGAGCATCTGTAGATTCTGCATAATAAGAATTATTCAGGTGCATATTAAGCACAGCAGTGTCATTGCCGCTGCCTACAAAATCCAGATCCGGAGTTTGGTTGATAAGGTTTGTTACTCTGTCTTCTGTACCTACAGTATACAAAGGATCTTCTACTCCTTTGATTGAAAATTGCCTTGTAAACTCTTCATTGAAATTCCAGGATGCAAGGCCGCGAGTATCAGACACATTAAAATCTGCATCCAGTGTCAATTCTATCAACCAGGGAGATACATGCCTCATTGTAATATTATTGACGGTGATACCTATAATAATGTTCAGTGCAGATGCCTCTTCATTGATACGGGCTATCCAGCTGTTGATGTCAGCCCCTTTTGTATCCTGGCTCATCAGATCAAATGATGTGCCATTCAATGAGCCATTTACAAGTATGGCGGCATATACAAAATCAAAATCTTCTATATATTCTTCTTTTATCCTTATATAAGCATTCATACTTAACAATGCCCTGTAGCCGCCGATGAATATCTCTCTTTCAAAGTCCTCTTTCATATCAGAGACAAATGCGTTCATTGTTGACACTCTTGACGTAATGGTATTGCTTTTTTCTCTATACCTATAGGAATCTTTTGTGCTGACAATAGAAAGGACAAGGATTATGACAAACAAGGCTATGAAAGTAAAGAAGACTGCTTTTCTGCTCTTTATGAAAGGTTTCATCTCCATACTCTAACCTCTGCTATCGCAGGCCCCCAGGGATAAGGAATCATGCCTACTGAAATTGCTCCTATAACCAGATCATTCTCATCCATATTTATGTATATCCTGCCATCATCGTCAAAGTCAAGGTTGTCCATCAGATTATACATTGCATCATCATAGGTGTCATTTGCATCATAAGAAATAGATGCGTTTGTATAATAACATGTTTTTGGTCCTGAATAAAGCTGAGGAACATTAATTGTCTTGTTGCCCCCGTCCTCAAACTCAATAGTCCAAGTGCAGCCTTCTGCTTTTTCAAGCACATCGCTATAAGAGACAGATGCTTCAAATTGAGCTGTATATATTATGCTGTTGTTTATTGAACATTCTGTTGAGTTCTCGGGTGAATCTCCTGTTCTTATATAGAATGAATTATTTCCAGGCAATAAGGAAGTGACAGGGATATTCACCAGAAAAGGATCACCTAAGGGAGTATAATCATCAGAATACCAGCTGAGATTATATACCTGGTTTCCGTTTACTATCAGTCCGTCTGTCCAGTGCTCAGATGAATAAGATGTCATTTTCGCATCAGCAACCCTGATGTCCGGCGGGATATACAGATTAAAAGTGCAATTATCAAAATTTTTTTCTTGGACAATCAGGGAAATCTCACCGAATTGCGGCGGCTCTGTAATGGGAACATACTCCGTCCTGATGTATGAATCGCCATAGAGGATACTTGAAGCAATATTACCCTCTCCTTCAACCTCAATTATCTGTGAATGCCTGCTTGCTGAGATTATTGTTGAAGCAACATCCTGATAGAATTCCTGCAAAGCTGATACATTATTGCTTTTCCTGTAGAGACCATCTCCGCATAAAGAGATTCCCTGTAGAGTGGGCTCATCTGCACTATCACTAAATCCTACTGCATATACAATAATCCCGTAATCCTGTCTGGCATCGCATGCAGCTTGTATAGCATCATCGCTTGCTGTATCAGAACTGCCGTCTCCATCAAGATCTCCTGTAGTTCCCTGCTCGCTGCATTCGTCATTTGCCTGCCCGTCTGTCATAACCATCATTGCCTTGCCTCTTGATTCATTTATACCTTTAAGTTCAAGGTCAAATTTTGCTGCCTGCTCTGTATTCACCAGATGGACTGCGATGACATTATCACCTAGGAAAAAATTGTTTCCGGGTATGTTTTTTCCTATGCGGTTCCATCTCCTCCCCTCGTGCTCTATGAGATCAAGATCAATCAACTCGCCATTCAAATACACCGAAGCATAATCGTCTGAAAGCACGTTCAATATGCCCATCTGGACCTGTTCAAGGTCTGTTATTGTAAAATGTTTCCTGAAAAAATAATGGTCTGTCTCATTGAATACAGATAACCTAATATCATCAAACCTGAATTCAAAATTTTCATCGCAATCATTATCACCATATTCATCGACAGCTGCGCCAAATATGACATAATACGAGCCGGGACCTGTAATCAATGAGCTTATATCATATGAGCTTGTGTTGGATATCAGCCCGGGGCAAGAATAGCTGCCTACATCATTTTCACAATAGAATATTTCATTTGATGCGTCATTAGGTGTGTTGGTGCCATCAATATTACTGCCAAGATAATTCATGCTCCCATCCTGGCCGAATTGTACTTTTATCCAGGCAGCCTCTTGGTTGTCTATTCCACCATATCTGTCAAAATACCAGTCGAAACTAAGCTCGGATTTGCCATTGGGTGTGCTCAGCATATCATACATTTCCTGGGTAAAATTAATCTCGATGCCAACGCCGCCTGCCATTGTGCAGTCACCATCGCTGTCCTCCCAGTTTGTCCCTGCCAGTATCCTGATATATTGTTGTGTTGCAACTGTATTGTCGCTTTGATCACTGTCTTCATTTGGATCAAAATTTATTTCAATATCATTGCCATTCCTGCCGAAAAGACCGTAATCTGAATCCCATCCGTCATAGGCTCCTGCAGTGCCCCATGTGTTTCCTGTCTGGTTAAGCCCTGATGAAAATTCCACTTCAGGTGTGCCAGCATCTGCAGTAAGTTCAGTCAAATCAACAAAATTCACGCCAGCGACCAATGAACTTCCGATTTCTGTATCTACGGCTGGTGAATAAGAATATCCGTTTGTCGCTCCAAGGATTGTATCTCCGGTATGCCATTGAGTCTCATTGCTATATACATAGGCATACCACTCATTCCCTCCAGGATCCTGGCCAGGAGTATCCTGAAGGCTGAAATTATTGTAATACCATGTTGTGCCTGATGCAATCAAAGTAACAGTGGACAGGTTCTGGACCAATATATCACGGGCTGAATTTATGCCGCAGCATATGCATGTGCCTCCGCTTCCCTCATATCCTGTCTCAGGCACGGCCGTGCCTATTGTCTGGTTGAGGACAGCATAGTCCTGGATCGGATAAACTGCCTCAGACGCATGGGTAACATCATCATATGAAACCAGCCCTACTTTGTTACCTGTAATATTTAGAATATCTAAAGCAAATTGTTTATCCAGGCATTTTGCAACACTCAGCCTCGTTGTTGTTGAATCATTGAAACTAGCGTCATCGCAATTCCTTGCCACTGCGCCAAAAGTAGAGTCGCTGTCCATTCTCCAATCCATGCTTCCCGAAACGTCTGTTATCAGTGCTACATCTGCATTCCCTTCATAGATGAATCCGAAAGAGACGTTTTCAAATCCCGCCCTGATGGGAACTGTTTTCTGGTCTAAGCTTGCCAAGGACATGAACTGAGATATGTTCTGTGCTGTTACTGTATAATTTTTCTCTCCTGACAGGTTAGAGTCAGAATATACTGTTGAATTTCCAACAGAAAAATAGAACGTGTTATTTGTCTGGTTTGTAGTATCGACAAAATAGTGCAGGTATACTGAAATATTGGTCAGGCTTCCGGGGACATAGAAGGATGAATAAAGGTTAATTATCCCTCCGATGTCTGAAAGGCTCTCTATCATAATTGATTCTTCGGGTTCCTGCTGCATCTCATCTGTATAATAATCCACCTGAACAAAGCCTCCTCCGACATAAGCATCGTTCAGTGATCCTGTAAATATTATTGTAAAATTATTCATTGCTCCTTCTGAGATTGAATCATTGCAGTAAGTGATGTCCCATGCATCTGCAGTCATTGATCCTGTCCCTACACCAAATACACCTCCGCATTGAATCCCGTTAATATAAAAGCTAAAATCTGAGTTAGCATCCAGCTCAAGGTATATTTTCGAGATGTTTGCATTTGAGGGCATATCATCAATAAATCCTGAGATATTGCCTTGTCCGACAAAGCCTCCAAAATAAAGAAAGGATGAATACTTCTTGCTCTTGATGCCTTCAAGAAACACTTTTGATGTTGCGCCTCTCAAGGGCTTGAATTTCTCAATCCCTGAGATCAGCCTCTTTGTAGATACCAAATCAGTAGTGGTTGGAACAGTATTATCGATAAACAATGTCTCATCATTCACAAGAATCTCAAACCCAAATTTCTCAGGAATTAGGCTTTCACTCACAATCCTTGAAAGATTCTCTGCGAGGTCTGTCTTATTCAATACATAGAATTCGCCAATCTGCTCTATAACTGAATTGTTCAGATTGATAATATCTCCGCTTGAAATCAGAGAATCCACATAAGAATTGTTCAACTCAGTTATTTTGATAGTTGAAAGACAGTTCACAACATCCTGTGAATAATATGTAATCTGAGGCTGCTGTACTTCAGAAATATATGTCTGCGAAATCAGTACCAGTGCTAATCCAATTAGGATAGTTGCAAAAAAAGCATCCAGTGTAAAATAGATTGCCTTTTTTGTCATCCCTGCCATACTACCACCTTTAAAGCAACTATCTCTGCAGTGCCGTTGTATTTATAGACGACATATCTTGTCACTGTAATCAGATCTTCAGGCAATGCTGCTTCAATAGTTTCAGGAGTATATCCCGGACAACCGATATAGGTCGTGTTAGTTATATTGATATTCCCGCCTGTCCTGTTCTGAAAATACAGGATAAAGTCTGAATTAAGGCTCAACTTAAGTTTCATATCCTCATAATCGTCCAGGCTCATGTTCTGAAAGTATTCAAGCTTTGTTGTGTTTAAGACATTATTTTCCTGCATGAGGCCGAATATGACAACATCCTGAGGTGTCCATGTTGCCGGAATTCCTGTGCTCATAAGAATTCCAGAAAGCTTATCTGATTCAGCAAGAACAAGGCTTGTCTCTTTTCCTGTATAGATATGAGATGTTGTGACAAACCTGAATGCTATGACTATTATCAGTAAGAAAAGTGTAAGGCCAAGTATAAAGTCCATATACCAAATCTGGCTTTTTTTGATGCGGTCCATATTAACAATTCAGGCATAGTGTGTTATTTATATTTGAAATCATGTTGCTTCCCTTGACAATATTACCTTCAACATTAGGTATCGGAAGCACCAGTATATTATAGGTATAATTCAGTATAAGTGATGCCCCTGAAATCTCAACCCCATACTCAAATCCCTCCAGTGTTTCAGGCACATCAAATGTCCTGGTGTATCCGTTGCTTGTAGAGGCAGCCACTATAAACTCATTCTGGAGGCTGTATCCGTAATCTTCAGCCAGAATCCTGCGCTTATCATCAAGATTATCTCCGTATATCTCTGAAAAAATGACCATAAACACTATAATCATAGCAGTAGCTATCCCCACCATAGAAATGAATTCAGAGCTTACCTGAGCCTTTACTCTGAGATTAATACTTCATCACCTGTAGATTCTATCTTGATATAATGGATTCCCTGAAGAAGCGATATGTTCCCTGTAAGATTTACCTGAGACAGCACTACAACCTCGTGTACTGTGCTCTCTGCTGTCAGATATCCAATATTCAACTCCCTCGAAGACAGATTAAAATATTCTATGTTGTTAGGGAAA
>JAFGSP010000012.1 GCA_016934775.1 Candidatus Woesearchaeota archaeon
TCAATTTATTTGATTCACCAACCTTATGTTTGCTGCATGGTGATAAATACAAATATCAGAAAAGATTATATGATTTAATTGTCACCCAACTTGAAAGAATCCTTAAGCCAGAAGGCGTTTTTGTATATACCCCCACAGGCTATTTTTAACATCAACACACAACATTTATATACCAGTTTACACATAATATATATTGGAATCTAAAGAGGTGTTTAGACTCGCCTTAAACAAGCACGACAGGTATATACAGGAACTGTGTGAACAGATAAGGTATGACTATGACTCTATTTTTACTAATATTGAACTGAAAAAGAAAAAAAGGTCTCTCTGTGAAATTGATATCCTTGCTAAAAAAGGCAAGGAGATTGATCTTTTTGAAGTGAAGTGCTCTTACAGGATAACAAAGGCCCGAAAGCAGGCCCGATCTATTATTAAGCACTTAAGATTCAATGTCCATAATTTCTATTTCTACTGCGGCGCAACCGGTGCTTTGATTCTTCTCTAGTGCTTAGTCAAGACTTTTGTTTCATATTTCGGCTTGAGCATCTCGTAGTATTTCTTAGTGTACATGTAATTAGGATTAATAGCCATTATTTTCTTGTAGATTTCAAAGGATTCTTTGAGACGCTGCTTCTGGTTATGAAGGCTGGCCAGTGAATACAGTGTCTTAAGATCTTTCGGAGCCTTATCCAGTATTTTATTATACAACTCCTCTGCCTTGTCGAGCTTTCCTGTCCTGTGATGCCTGGAAGCAAGCATGAACATCAGCTCAGGATCCGGATTTTCTTTTATTGTGTCCTCAAGGATTTTCTGTTTTTCATCTTCTGATTTTATGGAGTTCAGCTGTTCAGTCATCTCCTTAACACTGATCTTGCCTATATTTTTCTGCTCTTCTGCTATTTGTTTGCTTACTTCTTTTTCATCCCTGACTTTCCCCACTGACTTCATTTGTTCCTTTTCCATTTCTTGTTCAAGCTTTTCATCCAGCTCTTTAGCTTCTCTAAGTTCCTTATAGAGAAGCAATATGTCCCTATGGATCTTCTCGATGAGATTAAGGCTTTTCCCCAGCTCTGCCAAAGACTCTTCTGACTCGATCATCTTCTTATTTTCCTCAGAGCCAAGGATATGGATCGTGTCTGCCAAGGTGTTCTCAAGTTCAAATGGTTCTTTTTCTGTTGATTCCAATAGCTCCTTGAGCAAGTATCTGATGTCCTTGAACAACACTGCAAAATTCTTGTCAAATTTTTTGTAATCTAGTCCGGATATCATGTCAAATATCTGCATCTCGAGTTTCCTTACTTCCTGCCTTTCCAGCTTTATTATGTTCTCAATATATTCCTCATGCCTCAGCACAAGCAGCCTGAGAAGCTTATTCTTCCTTTTTTCATCATATACATAGTATTTTATGATAACAGCGACTATTAAGGGGATTATGACAAGCATCATTACAGCAATCCATATCCCTATCTCGCACAGATAGAACCAGTAAAGGGAAATCGCTATCTCCAGCAGGATTACTATAAGGACAAACGCATGCAGATCCCTGTTGAGATTATACAGCCAGATCATCTGCTTTAGCTTTTTTAGCCTTCTGTATTTTGGGCTGTTCTTGACACGCTTTATGTACGCCTTGCCTGCAAGGTATATAATAAGCGTGACTATAGATGCAAGTAAAACAAATGCCCAGGGAAAAGGCCCGCAACCCTTTACAATAAACCTGACAATTGTACCTGGCTTTTCCAAAGTAGGCCTTTCACATGGCGGACAGGGACCGCCGCAATCAATATCTTCTTCTCCCTGGTTCAGGAATCCGTCTGTACATGTAGGGTCAACACAGATATTATCTATCGGATGGCAGAACCCTGATTTGCAGTCAAAATCAAACAGGCAATGAAGGCCATTATTGCAGGGTTCGCAGATAAGGCCTCCGCAATCAATATCAGTCTCATCCTGGTTTCTCAGGATATCAAAACAGGTTCCTTCATATATGCAGCTCCTGTTGGTTTCCGGCTTGAGATACTCAGAGCCGCAGTTGTTCCTGTCATAACATTCCCTTGACTGGATTTGTTCCATAGGGCAAACAGGAGGCTGCCACTCTGTGCATATCCAGTCTTCCTGGCAGATATCAAAAAGATTTCCTGTACCTACTCCTCCTGTACCTGTGCCTCCATAAGCAGCGCCGCCGCCTCCGCCGCCTCCGCCGCCTCCGCCTCCGCCGCCACCTGGAATCGGTGGAGGATAAGTTATGTTTGGCTGAGTGACATTCTGGGGGCAGACTCCGCAATCTTCTTGGCAGGTTACGCATGATTCAGTAAGCTCACACCAGCCATTAGGACATTTAGGTATGGGCGTAACATTGACCATATGATATTCTCCATAATACCACACAGTATCTCCAAATGTCTGCGCAGTATCATTATAGCCATTTCCCGGAACATACAGATTAAAGATAATATTCTGGCCATGTTCAGCCCCTTCATCAATTGCTGTATAGTCATCATCGCCCAGACAAGTCAATACTCCATAGTATCCTGCATTCATAACAGAAAAAGCCCCGCATGTAACATTGCCCGCAGAAATATTTACTATTGTCCCAGAAGGCAGCGGTGTTCTATTGATGTCATATACTGTGGCTGTGCCGTAGAATTCTGTTGGAACAGGCGGGATTGAGAATGCAAAAGGGATAATCAGTATAACAAATAACCAAAGAATTGATTTCCATTTCCTAAGCAAAGCTTTAGTTTTCATTCTAGATTATTGTTATCAGATCATTAGTGAACATATATATCCAGTATCCGTAATAAGGATAGCTGTAGTTCAGGTCCTGGTCGCTTGGCCAGCCCGTATTCCAAGTCCATTGCTTCCAGTCTGCCTCAGATGCATTGTACATGTAGACATAATCAAAATTTGGTATGAGTTCTCCATAAGTATAGTTGATAGGTGTCATTGTCTGGTTTGGATATCCTAAAAGGTTCCAGCCGGGGTCCAGGCTGGTAAGTGTAGGTGAAGCAAGGGGATTTTCAAGATAAAATGAGGCATTCTCATCAACATATATCCAATAGCCGTATCTTCTCGAAATCATGCTCAGGTCCTGTATAGCCCAGGTAGGAAGGTCAGGATTATAGCTTCTCCATGGATCATCAGGTGTAGAAGGGTCATACCACTTTACTGAATCATAAGTAACTGTCACGGGCTGAAGTTCAGTTGTATAGTTTGTGCCATTTGTCCCGTTCACTTCAACTGTCACATTTTCCATAACATAAAGACAATCCATGACCAAAGAGACTTCAAGATCATCTGAAATGCAGGGAAAAGATACAAGGTTCCAGCCCTGCACAAAAGTGGTGTTGCAGGAAACATTTGCTTCTGAGATGATGACCAGCCTTGTTGATGTGACTTCTCCCGAAATTCCTCCACTGATTATCTCGTCATAATTAAGGAAGACAAAAGAGGCAAGCATAATTATTACAAGCGCAGACAGTGAAAAAGATATTTTCTTGTTCATAGCAATCGCCTCATCTTCCTTGTTTTCTGGTTTTTTGACAGCCTGTATATCCTGAACTTAGAGATTGTCTTATGCTCAATTATCTTATTCTGCAGCAGGTTATTCATGATTCTGAATGTCGTGGCCAGAGGGACTTTGCTCTCTTCTGAAACTTTATTTATGTGATAGAATTCATCAGGATTATTAAGAAAAAGCTTCAGGACTCTAAGTACTTTATCATCTATGATGCCTTCCAGGATATCCATCTAACCTAGTCTGTTGAGAAAAGGGTTTATATATTTTTTTATTTTTGGAATATTGTTTTCATTTTTGGAAAAATAAACGACA
>JAFGSP010000140.1 GCA_016934775.1 Candidatus Woesearchaeota archaeon
AGTCTTTTGTGCTGCCTCCTGTGTTTCAGCAGCTGCAACAGGTTCTTCCTCTGGCTGCTCATCAGCTGCCGGCTCTTGAGGAAGATTTGCTTTTGGGTTTATGAATCCCTCCAGATAATCAATAGTTTCCTGCCTAGAGTGCTTCTCCCGCAAGCCTGAAGAAATATTATTATTGATTAGGATATGCTCGATCCAATCAGCAAAATAATTATGATGTTTGCTCGAATAATGGCTGAACAACTCATCATCCATGCTCCTCAGCTCAAAAAGAAGCCCGTAAAGATTCCGTATTTTCTTATCTCCAAGAATAAATGCTTTGTCTTCCGGAACATCATCCAAGTAATTCATAAAATCCACCCCTTTTTTAAATAGTGCAGGCTAAAGGTACCTGTTCACAAGATGCTTGAAAATACGCATCTCCATATCTTTCATGTTCTTCAAATTCTTGATTTCTTCAGCAAGCTCTTCTTCATTTAGCACAGACTGGACCCAGCTGGAAAAGTCATTTCTGCTTTCATTTACATGATGGCTGAATACCCAGCCATTCATTGTTTCCAGTGCATTTCCAAGTTCTTTAAGGTTCTTTAGGGGAACCCCTGTAATCAGTATAAAATAATTCTCCGGCCTGGCATTCACAGGCATTTTTGATTTTTGATTGGCAGTTCTTTTTTTTATCATTTTCTCACCTGTTTATCAGCATACTTGGTCTCTCAGTTATCCTAATTCCCTGCCCGGCTTCCTTCTTCAGTCTGATTGCCAGATCATTTAGGATGTTCATGAATGTCATATATGAATCATACGGGCTGTCATAAGGATTAAAATACTTATGCACATCGCCGTCAGCGAACCATTTAGTGCACATGTAATAAAAATGGTCGCTTGTCTGCAGCTTTCTCCAGTCTTGGATTAGTTTTGCGTCATTTGAATTTTTTATGCTCTTTTCCAAAGCATAGAGCTCATTAATGGCAGCGTGCTGCATCTTGTTTCCTAGCCAGGCGCTCAGGTCACGCTCGACATCCGCCCATGATACTGGAGAATGGATGTCAAGCTCAGCTATCGGCTCGTTTTTTATGATTTCAGAAGGGGTCTTGAAGGTCATATTTCTTTTAAACAATTCTTTTGGCAGGTGTCTCATGAAATTGAATATTCCTGTGTCTTCCCACTGGTGCTCTCCAAACGTTTCATAATCCATGAAGAAATTGAGTGTAATGCCTTCAGCAGCATCCGCCCATGATGCAAATTTTTCAGTTGTCAGGGGCCATTCTTTCCATCCCCTGTTGGAGAACCTAAATGCAATGTCATCGCTGAGCTTGTAGTTCTTGAGCAACAGCCTGATTTTCTGGGTTGTCTTTGGCCTGTATACAAAATTGGGAGACCTCCATCCGAGAACATGGTCTGCGCCTTCTGCCAGTATGCCTTCATAGCCAAGGCCTTCAATATAATTTGCGAGCTCATTGTTGAAGATCAGCTCAGTATTCCTGAATACTTTCGGGGTCTGTCCGAACAATTCTTGAATCTTTGCCCTATGCATCTCTACCTGCTTCTTGAACTCTTCTTTGGAGTAAAGAAAAGAGAGCGAGTGATAATATGTTTCAGAAAGGAATTCCACGCAGCCTGTGTCGCTCAGTTCTTTGAAGCTGTCTATTACAGCAGGCACGTATTTTTCAAACTGTTCAAGAGCAGTACCTGTGATAGAATATGCAACTTTGAATTTGCCCTCTGTTGCCTTTATGAGCTGATGTACCAGGTTGTTCGTAGGAAGATAGCATTTCTTTGCTACTTTTTCCATAATCTGCTTGTTTTTCAGTTTGTCAAAATAATTGCTATTCCGGCCTATGTCAAATACCCTATACAGCTTCAGCCTGTGCGGCTGATGCACCTGAAAATAGAAGCATACGCTTTTCATTATACTTTCCCTGTAAGGCCGGCATAGATATTGAGGCACTTTTCTGCAGCAGTGTCCCATGACATCCTTCTAATATCCATCTGCCCATTCTCCACCAAAGCATCCTTGAGGTTGCTGTAGTTCAGGACGCCGATTATCTTATTAGTCATCTCTTCAATGTCCCAGAAATCGACCCTGAGTGCGTTTGGCAGGACTTCAGAGACACCAGACTGCCTGGAGATTATGACCGGTGTATTGTTCCTTAGCGCTTCAAGAGGTGTGATTCCAAAAGGTTCAGAAACAGAAGGCATTACGTAAAGGTCTGCCATACTATACGCCTTGTCAACGTCATCACCGGACAAATGGCCTGTGAAAAGCACATTCTTCGCTATTCCCAGTTCTGCTGCCCTGTCAACCATTCTCCTATACATATCACCTGTGCCTGCCACAACAAATTTCACGTCAGGCATAATCTTGAGAACCCTGCTGGCCGCTTCCATGAAATAATCAGGACCCTTCTGCAGAGTAACTCTGCCCAGGAATAGGACTATCTTATCAGAAGATGCAAGTTTTTGTATAGGTGCTGGATTTTTATGCTCAACTGCATTATGCACCACTTCAACTTTGTCTGGAGACACTCCATAATGGCTGGCGATCATGTTCTTTGTGAAATTGCTTACAGCGATGACCCTGTCTGCGGCATGCATTCCCTCTCTTTCGATGTCATAGACCATCTGGTTGGGGTTTCCGCCAGTCCTGTCAAAATCAGTTGCATGGACATGCACTACAAGGGGCTTTCCTGAGACTTGTTTTGCCTGGATGCCTGCTTTATATGTCATCCAGTCATGGCAATGGATCACATCAAAATCTTCAAACATAGAGATGATTTTTGCTTTTTCAGCATATCTCATGACTTCCTCAAAAAGATTCTTGCCGTAAAGCTCTCCTGCAGAACCGTTTCCGGCACACAATCCTTTAAGAGATGCTTCATATTCAGATTCAGTCAGATAGGGCATAAGCATTGTGTCCAGATATCTCAGCCTGATCTTTTTGTTTCCGATGTATAGGTCATTTGCATTTATCATTGAAAGATGGCTGTGCTTAGAGGCGCCTTTCGGAAGTACAAATACAACATCTACTCCCTTGTTGCTCAGGCCTTTGGTTAATCCGTAGCATGCTGTTCCTAAGCCGCCCCTGTTGTTCGGCGGGAATTCCCAGCCAAACATTAGAACCTTCAAAAAAACACCCCCTCAAGTATAGGATTAAAAAAAGTCACCAAATCCACTTGTGTTTTCATCTTTGACAAAGCCCACCCCCCATTAAAAACAGGAAAAAATAAATTATCAATGCCCAACATCACACCTCTTTCTTATTCCTATTTTTATAGATTAGTAATTTTGGTATGCAGTTGAATATAAATAATTTTCTAATTCTTTCATGTTTTTCAAATATTTTTTTA
Organism: Candidatus Woesearchaeota archaeon; assembly: GCA_016934775.1. GTDB lineage: Archaea > Nanobdellota > Nanobdellia > Woesearchaeales > GW2011-AR15 > JAFGSP01. The sequence continues at coordinate 3,345 of JAFGSP010000140.1, forward strand.
GTAAAGAACTAAGTTGCTAAAAATAAAGTTAAATAGTTAGTTAACTTCATAATTAAATAAGTTATGAAATTATAGAAAAATTTAAATAGTCTTTCTTCTCCTCTATATATATGGAAATAGAGACATTGTTCACAGATTCAAAATGGCGTATTCTTTCAGAACTTTTCCAAAAATCTTTGTCACCGACAGAGCTTGCGGAAAAGACAGGGACATCAACTGCAAACGTGAGCACTCAGATGAGGCTGCTTGAGGCCCTTGGCTATGTCAGGGAAGAGAAGGTGGCTGATTATAAAAAAGGCGATGCAAGAAAGCGCTTTATGCTTGATAGGCAGTTCGCGTATGTCACCTTCAGGTCAAGATGTGCGATAGGCAAGAGGATGTTTACTCTTGATGATGAGCTCTCCCCGATATTCAATGTTATAATGATTAATAATCCTGATATGTCCTTCATTATGCTTAAGATACTTTGCCAGAACGAGGAGCTGCTCCAAGATGCAGTGGCTTATGGCTATATCGGCCTTAAGAATGATGTCATCGAACTTCTTGTTATACATGAGGATCATGAGCATGCCCGCCAGCTCAATCAGGCAAGCGTATCCCGCAGGGGAAAGACATACAAGATAGACGCTCATCTCCACACAAAGGAAGCTTTTGATAGAGGTATAAAGAACAAAGATGAGTATTTTTTGAATGCGCTGAAGAAAGTAGTGGTAATCTCAGACAGGACAGGATTTCTCATGGATCTTAAGATGGGATGATGATATTATAGTTCTATGGCAACATAGTAAACTATTTAAAATTGATTCGTTTTCTTGGCGTTACTGGGCCCGTAGCTTAGCCTGGTGGAGCGATGGTCTTATAAGTCCGCGTTTCATACAACTTATTGAGACAGTCTAAGTCAGCCATTGGTCGCCGGTTCAAATCAAGCCTTTTAGAAAAAGCCTTGAGGGAAAACAGGTGCGACATTAAATGCTTTGCATTTAAGTCCCACATTTCCAAACCAAAGGTTATCTGATGCTTGGTGAAAGTCCGGTCGGGCCCACTTTTCTTTTATTTTTGCGTGCTGTTCCGTTAGGAATAGCACTGGGTGTGTTTGCCCCCAAAGCTTTCTTAAAGCTTTGGTTTGGTCGGGCCCACTTTTTTTGATTAGATCTTTAGAATCTTTACTAGCCTCTTAATCTCCTTAACTGCCGCGCCCGCATAA
>JAFGSP010000141.1 GCA_016934775.1 Candidatus Woesearchaeota archaeon
AGGGTGCCTCTTTGCTCGCTTTTTGTCAATATTTACCCATAGATTTCTTTATAGAGCCAAATATATGCTGATATTTTTATCTTCATGGCGTATTGAGTCCTCCAGTCGTCACATATGCATCAAATAACTTATTTACATACAAATAAGAAATTTCCCGCATGTCATTATGCAACCAAGCATCTTCATGCCTGCTATTTATCCTTTCCTCCGGCCAGCCGTTTTTTAGATCCTTACAGTTCTTGTTTATGTCGATATTTCTTGATTCATAAAGTATACCTATGCCCTGATGTCCTGCAGCAAATGTCCTTGCAGGAAAGAATTCTGCCAGAAGTTCGTGATAGTGCTTCTGTGCTTCAAGGCTTCCAGAATCAATTTTATAGCTTTCTTCAGGAACATAAATCCCATCGTATTCACCACTCCCTTTATTAAAAAAGGGCTTTCTGCGAAGCTCATCAGGAGTCAGTTTGTTCGCTATAAAAGGAAGCCAGGGTGTATCGTCTTTAAGGCCCTTTATCCTGTAATCTTCCAAATTAAATCCCCATCCCCAGCCGCCCCATGGACTGATAAAAGCTGTAATTGTGAAAGGAATCAATTTCTAATTTGAACTGCTTTCCTATGGTTCATTAGGCCGTTCCAGTGAACTCAATCCTTCAAAGAGATTTCGCTTTAAATCAAACTCCAGGTTCCGTGTGCCATCGGGGTTGAGGTAGTAGGTGAAATTCAGAAAAAGTTTTGGACTGCTACAACCACCTGTTTGAATATCTCCATGTATTTTTCCATAAAGTGCTTTTTTTATATTGCCATTATCATCCGTATCCGTTCGAACACGAAAAATATAATTTTGATATTCTTTTTTTCCTAAATTGAATCTACCCTTTTCAGGTGTATTACCCAATTTTTTTACCCATGATTTTTTATAACCTTCTTCAGGTGCTTCATGTGGCAGCTTCAATCGACTCAAAAAATAACTATCATCATTTTCTTTAACTATATATTCTTGAATCCCATCACATGGATTGCTAAATGTTAGTTCAAGTTCTATTTCAAAATTTTCCCATTTATTTCCTTCTCTTGTTCCTTTAAAAACAAAATCACTGACCTCACCTTCTCCATAAGGTTCTACCCAATCAGCTTTTATCAAATCAAAACCTATTGGTTTTCCTATTTCTGGTATTTTAGTCTCTAAATTTTTTGCATACATCGGCACAGGATTTTTGATCTTTTTCAGGATAACTTCCACTGTTGGATTCCACGGCACCCACTTCTTAAAAGTTCCATATTTAATAATCTTACCGTTTGGTGATCTAAAATCTTGATAATATCCATGAGACTCGTAATAACCGTCTTTTGTTATAGAATAAACAGCTTCTCCATATGTTTCTCCTTCAATTGTAAAAAGCCCATTTTTATCAGTCAGCCCCTCCTCTAATAGCTTCCCTTTACCTGTAAGAGCACTGCGCAGCCCTGCTCTTACTGTGGCGGCTTCTATTGCAGAGCCATTCTCTTCAACTGCTTTGAATGTAATTTTTGCTATCGGCCAGCCTGCCTCAATGGTTCTACAATCAAAAGACAGTAACATAATAAAAATGAATATAGTGCGAATGACTTTCATTTGTTTAACACTCCGATCTTCACAAATTCAATAAAAACTTTATTAACATATAAATAGGATACTACCCTGATATCATTATGACGCCAGTCTCTTTCCCACTGTGAAATTATTCTCTCCTGCGGCCAGTCATTATTGTCGTTTTTCATCTGCTCATTCATGTCAAAATTCTTATTTTTTCCATAAAACTGATTTATCTTTTGTACTTCATTCGCACCTACTGGAAGGGTCCTTGCAGGAAAGAATTCTGCCAGAAGTTCAAACTGATTGTCCTTTGCAGACTGGCTGCCTTTATCTGGTTTCTTGCTGCTTTCCGGAACATAAAGGTCATCCCACTTCTCTCCTCCCTTTTTGAAAAAGGGCTTCTTGCGAAGCTCATCATTAGAAATTTCGTCTTCTTCATCAGCCTTCTCTGGAGGAAGTGGCGTTATCTCAAAATCAATATCTGGATATAATATTAAATAACTCTTAAGATAATCTGTATCCAGACTAATCATGCTGTAGTCATCCAGATTAAGCCCCCAACCGCCCCATGGACTGCCCATCCAACCATCATATTTATGACGCCCCTTGAGTTTTTCCTGCAGTGCCCATGCCCAGGTCCCTTCATATAAATTGCCGCCTTTAAGAAGTTCTAACACTACTTCCCACCAGTCATCTTTATCTATACCACTCACATCCCACATATCAGGATGCCTGAAATAATCATGTTTTGCAAGAACCTCTTCTCCTGACGAATAAAAATTATATACATCTGTTTTTTCAAGAACACCAGAGAAAAAATCGCGCCAGGTGAGACTGCTTCTTGCATCTTTCTTTTCCCAGTTATATTGAGATGTAAAAAGCTTGTGCCACTCTGAAGAAAAAAGCCTGTCATCATATCCTTCCCAGTCAGGATGCTGCATGTCAATAACATATTCTGCATGGCCATCAAAAGCTTCAATAGCTACAGCACCATCAATCATAAAATATTTCTCGACATTGGCACCGTCAAGAACAGCTTTTGAGGAAAGCATGACTCCCAGACTGTGTGCAGCAAGAATGACTCTGCTATTTATTTTTCTATTGATAAGTTCCTTTAAATAGGGAGCTGTATGAAGAGCATTGAGAACATTCAAATGGAAATTGCGCGTGAAAAGATCACCGATTTTCGTCTCATATCCCAGCCATGTTACTCCCCAGTATCTTGCCAGGTTGCCGCTCCAGTACATACGCTTAAAATTCTCTGACAACCATCCACGCCCTCCCTGTTGATTAACACTATATCCGTATATAAAAACAAAATCCTTATCTATCTGCAGATATTCATGAGGAGTATTTTCAGCCAGAATAATATCTTCATCAGCAAGGCTTCCCCTTGCAAGAGATGATATCAAATCCACGCGGTTAAACATCTTTTCTACACCGGAAATCTTTATAGGCAGTTCTTTAACATATATCAATTCCCCGGCTTCATCGAAAATTTTCAGTTGCAAAGGCCAATCAGTTTCTTTTCGTGCTTCTATCAAGATAACTCCCTGACCTCTCTCTTTTATTGCACTGATAAAACTTTCAGGAAGCTCAACACCCAGTTCACCAAAGTCAGTAACGTATTTTTTCAATAAATCGTCTGCCTCTTTTTTAACTGTCAGGTAATCTCCGGCATTTCCAGGCTTGAGGTCTGTAAAGACCATATTGAAATTATTTGTACTTTTGCTTGTAAGGACAAATCTGTATTCTGAAGCATCAATTGCAGTTAACGTTGATTTCAGGTCAATAAAAACAGGAAACCAGTCAACAAGATCCCGTGTGCCGTCTATAACGCCGCTATTTATGCTCATAAATTCTGATTCTGCATCCGGGAACCCTTCGCCAGGGATATCTTTTCCGCCCGTATCCCCTGAGTCATCGTCATCATTTGTCCAGAAGCAATATGTCAGCAGTTTGGATGCATACTCTTCATCTTTTTTATCTACTTTCCTGTCATGATTATAATCAGGTATTAGAGGCACATTGATAAGTGTCATTTTAATGCTTGCTGATTCACTCTTGCCGTTTCTTTCAACATTAAGATAGAGTCTCGCCTCTCCAGTCTCAACCCCCTCAATATAAAGAGTATCATTAACATTGAAATCTCCGTTCCCTTCCAGCGGCAGATTGGTTATTTCAGGTTTATTGTCATCCAGAAGAAGCTTTGTCTTATGCGGAGTAAGCCAGACCCTGACAGGACCTTCTTTTCTTAAAGAAAAAGTTCCTCCTTCAAAAGCATCGGAGACGTTCATATGACAGGGAACAAGATCATCGTCAGCCGTAATCTCTCCCTCATCGGTTACAGATGATAATTCTTCACTATCCACCACAGGTTCTTTGACTTTCTTGCCGTTAAAAAAAACTTCGCAGGTATTCTGGTTGTCATTGTCGCTATTTACTCCAATGATATATTTATCTTCTTCCCGACAGGGCGGAGCATCAAGATAGAGATATACAAAAGGATGATGAAAACTTCCTATAGTAAAAGTGACATGAGGCTGTCCTGTTCCCTGAAAATTATCCCAATGATCGCCGTGGACTTGAGATTTATTGACTACGAACATCGGAATATGAGAAACTTCAAAAAGACCTCCCCGCGTATAGTTGAAGGTCGCCTGATATGACATGGTCTGCCCCAATCCCACTCCTACAGAAGGAACTCCCAGCCAATATCTCAGAGGCTCGATCTTAAGACATTTCCCTGCTATAGTCATGCTCTGTGCAGCTTGAAAAAAGGGAAATTCCAGCTTTTCGTCAAAGACATATTCCGGGAAAAGATAGTTAATCGTCAGTTCACCTGTTATGGTCATCGATGATTTATTTTCCGGAAGAAGAATTTCTCCACCCTGATAACTGACGACAGTACTGTTTTTCGTCTCTCCATTATATTTGCAGCTCAAGCTCGTGCAGGAGGTAATATCTGAAAAACAGGCTTGTCTGTAGTTAAAAAAATAACTTGAAGGCGCTGTCTCATCATAAAAATATCTTTCCCATGGACCAATCCATTCTACCTTTGTCTGTGATATCCAAGAAGAATACTTTGATTGATAAGCACGGATTGCGCTGTGGCTTCTCTCACCTGTGAGCCCCCAGTAATCCACCTTCCTACTCAACCACATCCACTTTCCATTATC
>JAFGSP010000142.1 GCA_016934775.1 Candidatus Woesearchaeota archaeon
TTCTGGATCATGCCGGAGATTTCCTTGCTATGCTTCTTGAACTCTTCTTTTTTCATTGCAGCACCCATTATTGTGCTGAAGTCCCTTGTCTTCTTCATCTCTTTGCCAAGAAGCTTATATACATCATATTTCCACTGCTCTGCCACGAAAAGCATTATCTTCTTTGGAAATTTTATATTCACAATGTTAAGCACAGAGTTGATGTCATCCACAGTTGTCTTTATCCTCTCCTCAAGAAGCTCTGTCTCAGGCACACTTAGTTTCTCATCATAAGCAGGCCATTCTGCCTGGGCGATGAATCCTTTTTTCCCTATGGCTTCCCAGATCTCCTCTGCTGTAAAAGGGGTTATCGGCGCCAGGAGCAATGCCTGAACTTCTATGAACTTTTTCATAGTCTCTTCATTAGGGTTGTTCACTGTCCTTCTCATATACCATCTAAGCGCGTTCTGCATCTCAAAATAGCAGTTCTGCAGCGCAGACCTCAACAGAGTTTCATCGTAGCATTTAGTTGTTTCCAGGATAATCTTATTTATCCTGGCATCCATCCAGTCATCGATCGCCATCCTTGCACTTCTGCCTTTGCTGTAATTCTGCTTCGCAAACTCCAGCATAGAATTAAGCTTGGATTCCATTGACCTTGCCAGCTCAGTGTCGAAGTTGGCATCATCAATACCCTCTCCTCCAGACAGAGCTGTAAAACGTGATGCATCAGCCCCGTAATCCTTGAGAGCCTGCCTTATTATTATGAAGTTGCCCTTGCTCTTGGACATCTTTTCCCCATCTACCATAACATGGCCGTTTAATCCATAGCTTCTTGGCCAGTGCTTTTCAGGGAATATCGCAGTGTGGTTGAAAAGGCAGAACGACATATGGTTCTGGATAAGGTCTTTGCCAGTTGTCCTGAAATCCATCGGATACCAGTACTCAAACTCCTCTCTTAATTCATCTGCTATCTTCTTGCTGACTTTTATTTCTGTGTTCTTGCCCAGGAAGACATAATCAAAGAAATTATCATCAAGCTTGTCTGGATTAATCTCTTTTAGCTTATGGAATATTGTGTAGAATGCCATGTATATTGTAGAATCGCTCAATGACTCAATAATCCACTTTTCATCCCAGGGAAGCTTTGTTCCCAGGCCAAACTCACGGGTGCATGCCCAGTTCTTCAGCCAGTCAAGCACATAGTTAAACTGAGACCTTGTCTTTTCGGGATATAGCTTCATCTTATCAAGGCACTTGTGGGTCTTCTTCTTCCATTTTTCATCTCCGTATGCCATGAACCACTGGTCCTCTACTATCTTTACAAGGCACTCTCCAAGAGACCTTGCAACCACCCTGCCTGTCAGCTGGTAATAAATATCTCCGTAATCAGATTTCACAAGGTCATCTTTGATCTGGTCCTTGACTTCTTCTACCTTTTTCCCTGAATAATCCCTGCTCAGCTTTTTTGAGGAATACAGGCTGTTCAGCTTTCCCTTGTAGAACCCGTCGCTATATAAGAGGGCCTTTGCCTGCTTTAATTTTTCAGAATCTTTCTGGTTTTTTATGCCAAGCTTCTTGATAACATCTTCTGCGGGAATCTTCCCGTATCCCGGAATCTCGATCACAGCAATCGGCTTTATAGCCCTGACTTCACCCGCATCAAGCCCTGCTGCTTTTATCTCATTCTCATTGTTCTGAAGGTCATATAATGCTATAAGGTCATCAGCGCTGTCACTCGGCACGCTGTGCACAATGCCTGTGCCCACATGAGTGCTGACAAATCCAGCCGGAAGTATCAATACTTCGTTGCCGGCAAACTCTTTCACTTTTTTTCCAATCAGGTCTTTTCCCTTTATCTGCCTAATTATCTCGACCTTCTTGTCCTGGTATCCCAGTTCTTTAGCTGTCTTCTCTGAGATAATCCAGGTCTCATCATTCACTTTTGCTTCCACAAGATCAGACTCTGGATTGACATATAGGTTTGTGACGCCCATTATCGTGTCAGGCCTCAGTGTGGCAGATACGACCCATTTATCATCCATCTTATGCTTCACGAGCACATACTCCTGCGGTGTTTCGCCTTCGCCTTCAAGCCTTGCATGATCCCCTACAGGATTGTTCTCAACAGGGTCCCACACAACAGGGAACTTGCCCTTGAGCACATATCTGCCTGCCCTGAGCTTCCTGAACTGCCACCTGATGAACCTGTCATAATGCGGATTTAATTCTGTTGTTATGAACTGCCTTCTCCAGTCAATAGAATAACCCATGGCTGTAAAATCTTTCTGCGCCTCTTTTGGGAAATACCTCACCCAGGCCTCAGGCTCCTCGAACTTCTTTATCTGCTCCTCAGAAAAACCCTGCTTCCTCAGGATATCCCACTGGATAGGCTCTTTTTCTTTTATCCTTCTTGCAGCATTGACTATGGGAGAGCCTGTGCAGTGCCATCCCTGGGTATACAAAACATTATAACCCTGCATCCTCTTATAGCGTGAGAGCGCCTCAAGCCTCATGGATGAATAGAAATGCCCCAGATGCAGGTATGAATTGACATAAGGATACGGGAACGTCCCGAAAAACTTCTTCTTACCTTTTACAGGAGAAGCCTCAAAGATCTTTGAATCCTGCCATTTTTTTATCCATTTTTCCTGGGTTTTCTTGAATTTCATGCGCTCACCTTTGTGTTGTGAATTAATATTTGATTTTAAATGTTATTAATAAAGAGACAATGAAAGAATTACAGGAGGAGAAGCAATATAGTTGTTTTCATAGGGAAAAAGGAGGTATTGGTAATATATAAAAGTATGCAGAAAAAAAGGAGCAAATTCATAACCTTTTTAAATCACCTGAGTTTCCGACTTAGGTATAGGTGATACTCATGGAATTCAACATTCTTGAAGACAAAAAGAAAAGGCTTGTTTTTGAGCTGAAAGGAGAAGACCACACACTCTGCAATGTTCTCAGGGAAGAGTTATGGAATGATAAATCTGTAACAGTTTCTGCGTACAACATCAGCCATCCACTTATCGGAATTCCAAAGTTCATAATCGAGACAGACGGCAAAGACCCTAAGAAGGCGCTTAAAGACGCTATTTCCAGGCTGAAGAAGAAGAACACAGACCTGCTGGGAGATGCCAAGAAGCTGAAATGATTTCTCTAGACGACGGGAAAATTCTTATTAAACTTGCCAGGCATTCTATAGATACCTATTTCTCAGGCAGCCATATCCATATGCCTGAGGCTGATAAGTTCAAGGAAGAGCTTGGAGTCTTTGTCACATTGAATGAGATTGATAAGTTAAGAGGCTGCATAGGTTTTCCAGAGCCTGTATATCCCCTGAAAAGGGCAGTCATTGAGGCTGCGAGGGCAGCTGCTTTCAAAGATCCGAGATTCCCTCCTGTTACTGAGGATGAGATGGAAGACATTACTATCGAGATTTCTGTATTGACCAAACCCAAACTAATAGAAGTAGAGCAGCCAGAAGACTACCTGGGCAAGATAGAGATAGGCAAGCACGGACTGATAATAAGGACAGGGTGGCGCTCCGGCTTATTGCTGCCGCAGGTTTTTACGGATTATGACTGCACTCCGAAAAAGGCCCTGGAAATGACCTGCCAGAAAGCAGGGCTTGATGATGATTACTGGAAGAGCGAGGATGCTAAGATATATTCTTTTTCCGCCCAGATTTTCGAGGAGGAAGAGCCTGAGGGAAAGGTTGTGGAGAGACCCTCAAATTGAATAGATAATTAAATAATTCTGATCTTATTGTTAGGTAATATATAAACTATCACAAA
>JAFGSP010000143.1 GCA_016934775.1 Candidatus Woesearchaeota archaeon
GAAATACCGGCCTGACATGGTGATAACCATGATGGGGATAAATGACAGGAGCTCAGATATCATAGACTTCCAGGCCAAAAAGTATACTGAAGAAAAATCAGAAGAGTCTTTATTCATGAAACTGTTAAGCCTGTTTTCTCCAAAGAAGTTTCCCTCTCAAAAAGATGATGTTGGACTAAGTGAATCATGTCCTCTGCCTGAAAAGGATGACAGCATGATTTCCGGAATGAGCCCTGAAGAGATCCTGAGGTGCGGGAATTATTTCTACGAGACAGGCAGCATTGGACCTGCCAAAGGCACATTTGAATTTTTAATAGCACAATCTCCTGAGAACAGCGAGGCCCTGTTCAGGCTGGGGATGATCGAAAAGGAACTGGGGAACTATCCCAGGTCAGAGGAACTTCTGAAAAGAAGCCTTCTGGCTGAAGATTATGATGCAGGGACTTATCTGGAGCTTGGGTATATATACAGGGTATTGGGAAGATACTCAGAATCTGAAAAAATGTTCATGGAATACATAAACCGTTCCAAGTCTCCTGATAAAGGGTATGCTGAACTGGGCATCCTGTTTTTTCTTTCAGGCGACTTCAGGACTTCTGAAGAAATGATTGACTCTGCGCTGAATCTCAATCCGGAAAATGATCAGGCACTCATCTACCATCAAAAACTGGCGCATCCTCAGGACAACATATCTGCCTATGAATTCACAAAAACCAACTATAATTCTATTTATTTTACTCTGGAAAAAAACAATATAAGATATGCTGCAATGCAGTATCCCACCTTGAAATCAGATAAACTGAAAGAGTTATTTAGTGAAAATGACCAGCAAAAGATACTTTTCATTAGCAACTTTGATAATTTCAAAAAAGGACTTGAAGAAAAAGAATATCAGGCTTTGTTTGTTGACAGATGCGCAACCGGAATCAATCATGCCCTATTCAGAGGTGAGTTTGGGCATTGCACTGCTGAAGGCAACAGGCTTATTGCAGAAAGCGCAGCTGATACGATCCTTGAATAGATTGAATCCTGAACCGCCTTGATCAAAAAGCGGACTTTCTCAGATTTCTCAGACTGTTTCTTTATAATTGCAGTTTATCAGCATCTTACAGTTCTTCTTGCACTGGCTTATTCTTTGCCTTGTTCCCATGGCCTCTTTCGACAACCAGTCTCGTTCAAATTTCCTGTCACTGATATTGCCAATCTTTCCGAGATCATGGCACATATAAATTGAGCCGTCTGCATCTATGCTTATTGTTTTTTGCATATGGCACGGCCTATTGATGACAAAGCTAAATGGGTCATGAAAATATCTCCTAAACAGCTCAAGCTGGCCTTCAGGATTGACCAGTTTATTGTTGTTTTTCCTGAACTTGATCAGCTGGTCAATGACCTTATCAACCTCGTCTTTGTGGCCAGGCCAGATGCCTTTGAATTCAGGATCATCTCTCCATTTCCTGTTTATTGGAGATGCAATGGGTGCTGTGACTGCATTCAGATGTATTGTGCTTATGTCCTCATTTGATTCCGCCCATTCAACTGTTTTCATCAAGGTATGAAGGTTTTCACCCATGATAACTGTATTTATGTTGACCCGGGCTTCAGGATTTATTTTTTTTATCAGCCTGATCCCTTTAATCACTCTCTCTCCGGATCCTTTCATCCCCCTAAGTGAATCATGTATTTTTAAGTCAATGCTATCCAATGAAAGAACCCAGGTCCTCAACCCTGCATCTGAAAGCCTCTTTATATTCTTTTCACTAAGAAGCCAGCCATTTGTCGTTATCACAGTATCAAAACCATAATCAGAGCATTTTCTTATGAGATGAGGTAGCTTCCTGTAGGCAAGTGTCTCACCGCCGCAGATATAGATTATATAGGGAAGTTTCACCAGCTTCTTCAGTGTCCTGAGAAAATTATCAGCATCATCAAGGTCCAATGCATCTGGCTCCTCAAGCTTCCATATCCTACACATCCTGCACCTGAAAAAGCAGGACTTGTTCACGATCAGTTCTACATATTCCGGAGAGACAGGCCTGTTTTGGGCAGTGCTCACGCCATTGCCCATCAAAGAGAATAACTGTTTTTTATATCCAAGATCCATTTTTATCTGTTCTCCCCTCTATTTGCTCTTCTATCCTGTGCATTTCAAAATAATCTGTAAGGTAATTTCCGGCAAATTTATTTCCTGCGAGATTCCAATGCCCGTCTCCCGGAACATAGGCTTCCGCGCTGTTCAGGTGTTGGTTATACACATAGTCATATAGTCCATGTATGCATGTCAGGTTTGTCTCTGCGCAGATAATCAGGTCAACATCATCTCCTGAACATGAATCAAACATGTAGATAGGCACGCCTTCTGCCCTGTCTTCCGCTAATCTGAATATCTCGATGGTCTTTTCCAGAGAGTCATTCAGATATTTCTCATATAAGTTCCCCAGGTTTTTATATTTATAGCGTTTCCAGATGGGCTCTTCAATATAATCATCATAGAGATTCAGCAGAAAACTGAACAAAGCCGAGCGCTTCCTGAACCGCCATAACATCCTTGGGACCCTGTAACTGATTTTTCCGTCCACAAGATAAGGCTTGAATGATACTGACCTTGTTGCCACAAACCCTGCTGATTCCAGCTCAAACAGGTTGTTTGAAAGATCATTGTAACAAAATTGCCAGATGATGATATCCGGAGTTATTTTATCTATATAGCTGTCTAAAATCAGATATTCCTGGAATGTGCCATATCCACCTGCCCCATACACAAACAGCTCTGCATCATCAAAATAATCTGTGAGATAAGAATACCATTCTTCACCATTAGAAACAAAATCCATTTCTGTATAGGAATCACCTAAGACAAGAATCTTGGGATTGGAAGAACCAGGGTTTCCCCATCTCTTGAAACCATACAAATAATAATTAATCATTATGGACCTGGTAACATTGCCGTGATCGAGAATTGTAGTATTGATGGATGTGTTTTCTGGTGTGCTCCAGCCGTACATATCAAACTTATTGCCAAACTCAGAGTATCCAAGATTATGGCCGTTGTTTGCCAGCTGGAATCTTGCAGTAAATTCCAGGATCAAAAAACAGAAGAGGGAAGTTGCTAATAGCAACACTATTTTTGACCAATCTGCTTTTTTCAGGTTCATAGATATCCGGAAGCCTTTTTCCCAAGATAATGGCTGTAGCTCTTATTTTTCATATATAGGAAGACTTTGTTGAGCGTATATTTGATTCCGTGCTCTCTCAGACACAGCCTGAATAACCTAAAAGGAGACAGTTCCCTGTATCTTCTCTGGTTCAGCTTGTTCTCTGACCAGACTTTATATGCAACATCCTGTGCCCTTTTCAGGTCATCGGGCGACAGGTTGTCAGTCCTGAGCACACTCACTGTATTTCCGTCATAGCTATCCCAATCATATGATACCAAATTATCAGATGCCTTCATCTGTTCAAACAATTTTGTGCCGGGAAAAGGTGTAGCTATGGAAAACTGGACAGAATCAGGGTCAAGCTTCAATGCCTGCCTTATTGTCGCATTGACTGTCTCTCTTGTCTCACCCGGAAGGCCGAAAGTATATGTCAGGTGGACCTTTATCCCAAGTGATTTCGTGAGGAGTATGTTCTTTTCAGCAAGCCGTATATCAAGCTTCTTGTGGCAGTTGTCTACAAGCTCCTGGACAGCTGATTCCATGCCGTACTTGACAGCGTGAAGACCTGAAGCCCTCAGCGCTTTCAGGATCTCTTCATCCATCAAGTCCGAACGACACATGGCAGCCCAGGGCGCATTTATCTGTCTTTTCCTGAACTCTGTTGCCAGCTCAAGCATTCTCTTTTTTCCTATATTGAAGGTATCATCATCAAAATAAAAAGACTTAAATCCTGTTTCTTTCATCAGGTGCTCGATCTCTTCTGCGATCTGTTTTGCGTCTCTCGGCCTGTAGCCTGGGCCGCCGTACATTATCTGGGGCCATGCACAGAAACTGCACTGGAACGGACACCCTCTCGATCCCCAGACCTGGACGCTCGGCTGAGGTATGCCGCCTGGACAGTCATGGTATTTTTTCATGGGAAAATCATCCCTGTCCGGCCAGGGAATCTCATCAATATTCCTATTGAGTGGCCTTCTCCCTGTGTTCATTATCACATCATTAACCCTAGCCAACATTCCCCTGATTTTTGAAACATCCTTATTGTCTCTGAGAGCAGAAACAAGATCCAGGAGTGTTGTGTCATACTCCCCGATCAATACAAAATCAACCAGCGGATTCTCATCGATGAACCGCTCTGTGAACATATTGCTGTCAGGACCGGCAAGCACAAGGACCATGCTCTTCTCTTTTTTGATCTCTGTAAGCAATCTAAGATCATGGTTAAGCGAAGGTGTTGATGTCTCGGAAAACAGAATATCCGGCGAAAAATCAGCTACTCTTTTCCGGAACTCATCATAGGAAATGTCCTCAGCAATAGCATCGATCGCCCTGGCTTCATATCCTCCGGATTTGAGAAGAGATACGGCATATCCCATAAAAAAAGGATAGGGAAGGTAACCTTCCTCTTCAGGAATCTTAAGATGGGGCCATCTGCTCCCTGCCCTGACTCCTTTCCTACCATCAACAACCCAAGGCGGGTTGACAAGCAGAATTTTCATTGGAAACTAAGAGTGATAAATTATTTATATAGTTAACTTTGCAGACAGGAACCAGAATTCCCAGAACTTACTTCAAAAAAGGGATAAGAAACCCTGTATTTTTCCTGTACTTCCTGTACTTTCCTTTGAATCTTGATTCAAGCAGTTCTTCTTCTTTTTTTGCTGTCCATACTAGTGCCCTGAGATTTCCCTGGAACAAGAACAAAGTCAACAGATTCGGAAGAATAAGGAATAATGAAAAAAAGAACAGGATGAACGACAGATAAATCGGATGCCTCACAAC
>JAFGSP010000144.1 GCA_016934775.1 Candidatus Woesearchaeota archaeon
ATTCTCATGTGAAAATAATAAAGTTCAGGAAAAATTTCGGGCAGACTGCCGCTTGGGATGCTGGTTTCAGGAATTCCAGGGGAACTCTTGTTGTGACTCTTGATGCGGATCTTCAGAATGATCCTAAAGACATACCTCAGCTTATAGCGAAGCTTAACCAGGGGTATGATGTTGTGTCTGGCTGGAGGCACAGGAGGAAAGACTCATTCACAAAAAAATTCTTTTCAGGGATATCAAGGTTCCTCAGGAAGAGAATTATCGATGACAACATACATGATTCTGGATGCTCCCTAAAAGTGTATAAGAGAGAATGCCTTGATGACCTTTATCTGACAGGTGAGATGCACAGGTATATTACAGAGATGCTTGTACTGAGGGGATTCAGGATCGGAGAGGTAAAAGTTAACCATTCTCCCAGGAAGCACGGCAGGACAAAATACAATTTTGTCAG
Source organism: Candidatus Woesearchaeota archaeon (assembly GCA_016934775.1). GTDB lineage: Archaea > Nanobdellota > Nanobdellia > Woesearchaeales > GW2011-AR15 > JAFGSP01. Next base: position 452 of record JAFGSP010000144.1, read on the forward strand.
GCTTCCAAAAGGGTTTCTTGACCTGTTGATAATAGCTTTCTGGCAGAAATATTCTTCAAGGCCGATCCACATCTTCGGAATTATGGGCTTTTTGCTGGCAGTATTCGGATTCGTGCTTGGAGTGTTCTCGTTGTATCTTAAGGTTTTCCAAAACCAGGACCTGACAGAGACTTTTGTTCCGATGCTTGCCATACTTTCTGTCATAATAGGTGTGCAGTTCCTTGTTTCCGGAATACTGGCAGACATAGCTATAAAGACATATTACAGAGGGGAAAAGAAGAATTATTACGTCGAGAAGATATATTAAAATGAAATATTTTGTTACAGGAGGGGCAGGTTTTATAGGAAGCCATCTTGTTGATTCTCTGCTCAAAAAAGGGAATGTGACTGTTTATGATAATCTTAGTTCGGGAAAAGAAGAATTCATAAGCCATAATAATGAAAATGAAGGATTCAGGTTTGTGAGAGCAGATCTGCTGGATAAGGAAACTCTGACAAAAGAGATGGCAGGCCATGATTTTGTCTTCCACATGGCTGCAAACCCGGACATAAGGAGAAGCGCTACAGAGACAGAGCTTGACCTTAAGCAGGGAACTATCGCTACATACAATGTTCTCGAGGCTATGAGGCTGAATAAGATATCAAAGATTGCTTTTGCTTCAAGTTCAGTTGTTTATGGTGAAGCAAAAAAGATGCCCATCCCAGAAGATTACGGCCCTCTTTTTCCGATTTCTCATTACGGAGCCAGCAAGCTGGCATGCGAAGGCCTTATTTCTGCTTTCTGCCATATGTACAGCATGCAGTCGTGGCTATTCAGGTTTGCGAATGTCATCGGTGAGAGAGCCACGCATGGCATACTGTATGATTTTCTTATGAAAGTAAAGAAAAACCCTAATCAACTGGAGATACTAGGGGATGGAAACCAGCAGAAATCATACCTTCTAGTTACTGAGATCGTGGAGTCTATGCTTTTTGGAGTTGAAAATTCAAAAAAAGAGGTTAATGTGTATAATCTTGCCAGCAGATCAAGCATCACTGTTAAGAGAATCACAGAACTTTTTGCTGAAGAATATAAAAAAAGATCAGGGATTTGTCTTGAGCTTAATTACACAGGAGGAAAGCGCGGATGGAGAGGAGATGTTCCCTTGGTTCTTCTTGACCCAACAAAAATTGAGTCTTTGGGATGGGTGTCTGAGACAGATTCTGAGCATGCTGTCCAGAATACAATAAACTATCTGTTTGATGAGTTGTATTAAGATGCAGGCAGTCATACTTGCAGGCGGAAAAGGAGTAAGGCTTAGGCCGCTTACTTATGACTTGCCAAAACCCTTGGTGAAAGTAGGGGATAAACCTATTCTTGAGCATATACTTCTCCTTCTCAAAAAACAAGGAGTAACGAATATAATTATATGCAGCGGATATCTGGGCCAACATATAATTGATTTTTGTGGTGACGGTTCAAAATTCGGGCTGAAAATAACTCATTCAATTGAAAAATCACCTTTGGGAACAGCAGGCCCTCTTAAGGATATAGAGGATTCTCTTGAAGAGGATTTTTTTGTGATCTATGGGGACATTTATCTTGACATGGACCTAAATAAGTTGATGGCCTATCATAAATCAAAAAAAAGCAAGGCAACTTTAGTTGTCCATCCATCAGACCATCCACATGACAGTGATGTGGTTGTTATGGATCAAGGAACCCAGAAAATTAAAGATTTTCTGCACAAGCCAGGGAAAGAGATCAAGTTTCAGAATCTGACCAGCGCAGCAGCATATGCTCTCAACAAGAGCATTCTTTCTTATATTTCTTCAGGGGAGCCTACTGATTTTGGCAAGGACATCTTTCCGAAAATGGCAGCAGATGAAGAACCTATGTTTGGTTATATTACTGATGAATTCATAAAGGATGCCGGGACTCATGATAGATTAGCATATGTTTCAGATTATATCCATTCTGATAATAAAAACCAGGCATGGTTTCTTGATAGAGATGGAGTGATTAATGAAGAGGCTGGCCTTATAACAGAATCTTCACAACTAAAACTGATACCTGGTTCAGCAGAAGCAATAAAAAAACTTAATGATAGAGGGTTTCTTGTTGTAATAGTCACTAACCAGCCTCAAGTTGCAAGGAACCTGTGTACAGAAGAAGACGTGGAGAAAATAAATGCTCGTCTTGTTAAAGAGTTTGAGAAAGAAGGAGCAAGAATAGACGGAGTCTATTATTGCCCACATCATCCAGAGACCAACCATCCAGATGCAAATGACCCAAAATACAGAAGGCCCTGCGAGTGCAGAAAACCAGGCATAGGGATGCTGAAGCAGGCAGAAAAAGAGTTTAAGATTGATTTGAAAAGATCTTATATGGTCGGAGACAGGACAGCAGATATTAAAGCAGGGAATTCTGCAGGCTGCACAACGATCATTGTAAGGACAGGGTTTGCCGGAAAAGACGGGAAATATGAAGCTGTGCCAGATATTGAAGCAGAAGATTTGATTGAGGCAGTGGATAAAGTACTGAAAAGGAACAAGATTTAAAATATATCAAGGACTTCTAGTGTTATCATGAAGATATTGATGCTCTGTTATGAGTATCCTCCTATTGGAGGCGGCGCTGCAATATATGTTAAACTGATTTCTGAGCAGCTTGTCAGGAAAGGGCATCAGGTAAATGTTATCACTATGCATTACAGCGATCTTCCTTATTATGAGAACCAAGGAGGGATTGGCGTTTATAGGGTTCCCTGCCTAAGAAAAAAAGTTGAAGTCTGCCATACTCACGAGATGCTGACTTATTGCTGGAGCGCTTTCTGGAAATCAAGACAGTTATTAAAAAAAGCAAAAAAACAAGGAAAGCCGTATGATGTGAACCACACACATTTCATCATCCCTACTGGGCTTGTCTCTTATTTTCTCAGGATTTTCTGCGGACTTCCTTATGTCGTTACAACACATGGTTCAGATGTTCCGGGTTATAATCCTGACAGGTTTAAATTACAGCACAAGCTTATTGCACCTTTTTTCAGGATTTTAGCTAAGGCGCCATCAAGCATAATATGTTTGACACATGCAATAGAGCAATTATTGAAAAAAACAGATAAAAAACTGCCGGTTGTTATTATCCCAAACGCAGTTACCCCAGGATATTTTAAGCAGAAGAAGAAACAGAAAAAAATACTATTGTCTTCCAGGCTCTTGCCGAGAAAAGGGTTCCAGTTTTTTCTCGAGGCAATTTCAGGCATGGATCTGAAAGGATATGAAGTTAACATCACGGGTGACGGCCCCTACAAGAAAGAGCTTGAAGACCAACTTAAGAGACTAAAAAAAGAAGGAAAAATAAAAGGCACAGTTAAGATATTGGGATGGATTGATAAGAAAGACCTTAACAGTTTATATGAGACTTCATCTATCTTCGTATTTCCTTCATTGATGGACAACTTCAGCATGGCACTCCTCGATGCTATGAACGCAGGTATGGCAATAATAGCAGCGGATGCAGCAGGCAATCCTGAAGTTGTAGGAGATGCTGCAATACTTGTTCCTCCTGGAAAGCCAGATCCTATAAGAAAGGCGCTTGAGAAACTTATAAAAGACA